>JBKJQC010000689.1:0-5976 GCA_046593995.1 Polyangiales bacterium | reverse complement strand
GGCGTGGAGCGCGGACGCCGTGCGCCTCGTCTACGAGCACGGCGGCCTCTTCGACAAGATGGTCGGCGACTGCATCATCGCGCTCTTCGGTCCCCCCTTCTACGACCACGCGCCCGGCGAGCGACTCTCGGCGGCCTTGCGCTGGGCCGTCGACATCCGCGAGATGACCCGCAAGTTCGGCGACCGCGAAGGGTTCGAGGTCCTCCGCGACGAGGGCCTCGCGGTGACCATCGGCGTGAACCTGGCCCCGCTCTTCGTCGGCACCTTCGGCCCGAACCGCAACTTCACCGGCTTCTCGAGCGGCATGAACAACACCGCGCGGCTGCAGAGCACTGCGAAGAAGGACGAAATACTCGTGATGAGTGACGCGATTGGCGAGCTGCCTGCGGGGCACCGGTTTGCGTTCGGCGAGGAGCGGACTGCGGCGGTGAAGAACGTGTCGGCACCGCTGCGGTTCCGAGCTCTCGAAAAGGTCTAAATTTGTAGCCGACTGGGTCAAGGTGCGCGTCGGTCGACGGCGCCCGCAGCCCCGCGAAGAGCAGCGCCCGATCGTGTCGGCGCAAGGCGTCGCTCTGATCGAATCGCAGACAGCGCCAAGGCTCGCGCGACAGCGCGTCGGTGCTACGCTTCCTGCATGTCATCGCCGGTCTTCGGCCGCGTCCATGGATCCACCATCGAGCTCGAGGACCAGCTGCCCGCGCTCGAGGGGAAGTTGGTTCGCGTCATCGTCGAGGTCGTCCACGATCCGGTGGCGCACGCGATTGCCACCGCACCGAACGACGAGCGGCCCATGACGGACGAGGAGCGCGCGGCCATCGCGGAAGTCGACGCGGGTGCGGCCGTGTTCATCGAAGCCGCGGAGGTGCGTGCACGGGTCGCGGCGCGCGCACGCGACGACGCGCGACCGCGCCGAGCGCCGTAGCTACCCCGCCGTCAAGTGTCGAGCAGGACCTCGCTCGCGCTCGTCGCCACGAGGACGCGACCGATCCAACCCTCGAGCTGCTCGGCCGACGCGGATGCGATGCGTTCGGCGACCCTGGCGGGAACCGCACCAAACCTTCCCTCGAGCTGACGGAGAAGAATCGCGCGGGTCGCCTCTGCTCGTCCTTCTGCCTGTCCTTCTGCTCGTCCTTCTGCTCGTCCTTCTGCTCGTAGCTTCTCTGCCGTCGTCGCCATGACCTCCCTCGCCTCCTCTCCGACCCGAGCCTCGAGCGCCGCGCGGAGCACGTCGATCGGCACTTCGGCCACTTCCCACACGTAGCGTAGCACCGCGGCAATCGAGGCGACGCCTATTGGGCGCGCGCCACACCTCGCGCATCGTGTCAGCCCATACGTCGATTCGCGCGAAGATCGCGCCTTCTCGTCGACCATCGCGCAGAGCCCACAGCACGAGTCGGCCGAGCGCGCTCATCGCGCGGGCGCGCAGGGCCTCGTCGGTCACGGCGTCGAGATCGTCGAGCACGAACCGAAGGCGGGGCACGTATGGGCCGGCGTCCGCCAGCGCGTCTTCGTCGAGGTCGAGCAGCTCCTCGAGCGCCACCGCAGCCGTCCAACCGCGTTCGCTGTGGTGCACGACCACCGGAATGATCGCGGGCAACCGCGTGGCGCCGGGGTTGTCTGCGAGGAAACCGTCCCATATGCGCACCAGGTAGCGGAGCACGCGAAACGGCATCAACGCGTCGACCGAGCTCTGATGCTCGAACAGCAGGTAGACGAGCGACTCGCGCCCCGAGAGCTCGGCGGCGAACAGGAGATCGCTGTGCCGATCGGCGAGCGTCTCGTCGACGAAGCTGCCGGGGAGGGCGCGCAGCGTCGCCCAGTCGATCCGCGCGGCCAGCGCCGGTGGCAACACGGAGCGAAGCTCGCCGGCCGCGTGCTCGACCTGCGAGAACACGTGCTTGAACAGCGCGTCGTGCGGGCTCGTCGGCATCGTCGCGCAGATGTACGCATCGGAGCCGTGACGCGCCGGCGCGGCGGTCAGAAAATGTCAGCCGGCACTACGTGGCGACGCCCGCTGAAGCTGCTCCGCTAACCTAGACCTCACCAATGATCTTCGACTTCTTCAAGACCCGTCGTCGCGACAAGCTCCGCGCGCAGCCGTTCCCGGCTGAGTGGCGCGCGATCCTCACGAACCGCGTGCCGTACCTGAAGCGGCTCACCGACGAGGAGCTCACCGAGCTCGAAGGCCACGTGACGGTCTTCCTCGCCGAGAAGTCGTTCGAGGGGTGTGGGGGGCTCGAGCTCACCGACGAGATGCGGCTCACCATCGCCGCGCAGGCGTGCTTGCTCCTGCTCGGACGCGTCACCGACTACTACCCGGAGCTCGCTTCGATCCTCGTGTACCCGAGCGCGTACGTCGGGAAGACGACGAAACACGAGGGCGGGCTGGTCGTCGAAGGGGATCAAGCGCGGCTCGGTGAGTCGTCCGATCGCGGGGTCGTGGTGCTCGCCTGGGACGACGTGATCCGCGGCGCGTACGACACGAAGGACGGCCACAACGTCGTGCTCCACGAGTTCGCCCATCAGCTCGATCAGGAGGACGGCTCAGCCGACGGCGCGCCGGTGCTCTCACGCCGCGCGCATTACGGCACTTGGTCCGAGGTGCTCGGCGGCGAATACGAGCATCTGGTCGAAGAGGCGGAACGTCATCGCAAGACCGTCATGGACAAGTACGGCGCGACGAACCCCGCCGAATTCTTCGCCGTCCTCACGGAGACTTTCTTCGAAAAGCCGCTCCAGCTCCGCACCAAGCACCCCGAGCTCTACGAGCAGATGCGCGGCTATTACAAGCAAGACCCTGCGGCGCGGCTGGAGAAGCGATAGTCGAGACCGGTCGGACGTCGGTGTGCTCGCAAGTGCGTGACGCATTGCGATGGTCATGCAACCAGGATGACGCTCGACCGAACGGTGGTACCGTTTCGCACCATGCGCTCCTTCTTGCACCTTTCGTCGTTCGCAGTCGTCGCCGTCGGCGGCATCGTGTGGCTCTCGTCGTCGACCGCCGGCTGCGGCGGATCGGACGGAGCGATCGCGCCGCCCGAGATGAGCGATGCGAGCGTCGGCGGAGACGGCGGGACCGACACCGACGACCCGGATCCGGTGTGCGGCAACAAGATCAAGGAGCGCGTCGAGCAGTGCGACGACGGCAACTCGGTCAACGGCGACGGCTGCGAGAACGACTGCACGCTGACGTGCAAACCCGGCGCCGACGGAGACCGGAAGTGCAACGACGGAGACGCCTGCAACGGCGTCGAGACCTGCGGCGCGGACAACAAGTGCGCGCGGACGACGCCTCCTGCAGATGGCACGTCGTGTGGTGATGCGAAGTTCTGCAAGGGCGGCCTCTGCATCGGCATCACCTGCGGTGACAGCGTCGTCAGTGCCGGCGAGGAGTGCGACGACGGCAACGCGGTGACCGGCGACGGCTGCGACAACTGCAAGTTCTCCTGTCTCTCGACCGACGCTGCGCGCAACTGCGGCGGCGGCGACCCCTGTGCGGGCACGAGCACCTGCGACGACGCGACGCACAAGTGCAGCGCCAGGACTCCCCTCGCGGACGGCGCCACCTGCGGCACCGACAAGGTCTGCAAGGCGGGCGTCTGCGGCGCGGGTGCGTGCGGCGACGGCGTCGTCACCGGGACCGAGCAGTGCGACTTCGGCGCCGCGAACGGCGCGGGCACCGGCTGCGAGATCGACTGCAAGTTCAGCTGCTCGACGACGGCCGACACGTGCAGCGACGCGAACGCCTGCAACGGCGTCGAGAGCTGCAAGCCCGTCACGGTCTCGGGCAAGACCGGGCAGAAGTGTACCGCGGGCACCCCGCTCGCCGAGAACGCGACTTGCGCTACGGGCAGGACCTGCAAAAGCGGCTTCTGCGCGTCGGCGCTCTGCGGCAACGGCACCATCGACACGGGAGAGGACTGCGACTTCGGCGCAGGCCTGAACGTCGCCGGCTCCGGGTGCCAGCCCGACTGCAAGTTCACCTGCGCGAACGACACGGCCTGCAGCGACGCCAACGCGTGCAACGGCACCGAGGTCTGTCAGGCGGTCGTCGTCGGCGGCAAGAACGGCAAGAAGTGCGCGGCGGGGACCGCGCTCGCAGCGTGCGCGACCTGCGGCACCGGCGGCGCCGGAGTCTGCGTCACGGGCCTGTGCAAGACCCCTGCGTGCGGCGACAGCTGCGTCACCGCGCCGGAGACGTGCGAGCCGAAGAGCACCGCGACTTGCGACGCGTCCTGCAAGACCATCAAGGCCGCAGTCTGCGGCGATGGGGTGCGCGATCTGGGCGAGCGCTGCGACGACACGGCCACGGTCAACCTCGACGGCTGCGACGCGCTGTGCCAGTTCGAGCAGTCGCACCGCGCGAACGAGGTGAAGATGCAGTACGGCGCGCCGGGCACCACCGCGCTCTGCGCGAAGAACGCGCTCGGCGGCGCGATCGGCAGCTCCGCGCAGGGTCAGCTCAACACGTCGCTCGACAACGGCGTCAAGGACGGCTCGATCTCGATCATGTTCAGGTACCTCGGGCTCGACGATCTCGGCGGATCGAACGACGCCGCGTTGCAGCTCGGCAGCGTCACCGGGAAGCCGGTGCTCCCCACCGGTGCGGTCTACGACGGCACGAACGCCATCGACTGGTGGTACACCGCCGACGCCACGGCGATCGACGGAACGCGTATCCCGACGGCGAAGCTCGACGGAAAAATCGTGTCCAAGCTGCTGACGGCGGGCCCCGGCAGGCTCACGCTGCTCATGAACCTCGGGGCGATGACGCCGTCGGCGCTCGACATGCACAACGTGAAGGTCCGAGAGACGCTCGGCGCCGCAACCGCACCGCTCATGTCGACCGGCACGGCGCCTCCGGGCCACCTCGCGAGCGAGCACCTCGATCCCGCGCTCACGAGCTTCGTCGACGGCGCCAACGGCGAGCTCTGTGGCGACGTCAGCTCGAAGTCGCTCAGCTTGGTGCCCGCGCCCGGCGCGATCTCGGGCAACCCGAGCGACGGCGGCACGTCCATCTCATGCAACAGCGCCTTCACCACCTCGAGCACCTTGCTCGACGTGCTCGTCCGCGGCTGCACCGTCCTCATCATCACGGCGGTCCGGCCGACGCAGCCCGACATCACCCTGAGGACGATCGCCGGGACGGCCCCGCCGTACAAGTTCACGCTCACCGGCACCAAGGTGACTGGCTGCACGGACAGCGCGAACAAGATCGTGCCGCTCGCCGACTGCCTCGATGCGACGGCCTACTCGAGCTGGTTCCGCTTCAAGACCCAGCGCGTGATCATCAAGTGATCACGTAGCCGTCGCGAAGCGTTTCCCCCACGATTCGAACCATACCAAGCGATCGAGCACCTGCGGCGCGTCGAGGATCGCCGCACGGTGCCGCGACGCGATCGCGATCAGCTCGGCCTCGTTGCGCCCCACCTCGTGCGCGAACCAGTCCATCATCGGCGCGAAGAGGGCAGGATCGGCGTCGCGCGTGCCCTCGGTCTCGGGCATCGGGAGCGCGTCGAGCGCCCACGCGAGGGCAGCGTCGTCCATCAGCGGCACGAGCTGCGGCCGGAGCAGCGCGAGGACCTTGGTGACCGCGGCGAGTCCCGCTCCTTCCACCGCGGCGAGCTCGGCGACGGCGGCCACGATCGCCCCGCGCTCCCTCTCGTCGTGACGGAGCCATCCTTCGAGCGAGGCGTCGAAGCCGAGCCGCTCCAGGACTTGCTGCCATGTGTCGCGGAATGGTGGCAGCATCCAACGACGGAACGCCATCGAGGTCGCCTTTGCGTTCACCATCCAGCTCGTGGGTAGGGCGAGCGGGAGGAGATCGAGCGCGGAGAAGCCCTCGGCCTGCGCCGCGCGGAGCACGCCCGCGGCTTGATCCCAGCCGAACGCGCCGGGGAGCCGCGCACGGAAGGCGAGCGCCGCGTCCGGCAGGTCGATGCGATGCGCCGTCTCGAGCCCTTCCATCACGCGTCG
>JBKJQC010000645.1:0-3982 GCA_046593995.1 Polyangiales bacterium | reverse complement strand
CTGACGGCGTGCTGACCAAGCGAGGAGCAGCGGCCGCGTTGCAGTGCTCAACGGCTACGATAGATCGGCTCGTGAGGGATGGCTTGCCGTGCGTCCACGTGGGCAGGTCTCGGCGGTTCGATCTCGCGGCGTGTCGGCAGTGGCTCGAGCAACGCGGACCGAAGGCGACGAAGGCACCGCGGCGTGACCCCGAGGTTGCCGCACTGATCGCGCGTGCCGGCCTCGTGCTCGCCGCTGCAGGGGGGACACGGTGAGCGCGTGCGTGAAGCCGATGGAGATCGCGCCTGCTCACATGGCCGAGTTTCAGCGCGCCGTGACGAAGGTTGGCATGAGGCTTTCGGCCGCCGAACGGGACGAGATGCTCCGCAAGATCACGGACGCCGCTCTCCGTCGACCCGACCGAGAGATTCTCGCTCCGTTCGCATGGGCGATGACGCAAGCGAAGAACGCAAGGCGAGGGATCTGGCGGGACCGAGGCCGCGCAAAGCGGCGAGAGTGCGAGCCGGGCGAGAAATGTCGCGAGGCAACTGGCAGCGGCAACTACGTCTCCAGGGGCGGAAAGCGCAAGGCGGTGACGTCCGCGGACGAGGCGGAGGACACGGTCGTAGAGATGCTCGACCTGGCACGAGAGACACCCTCGGCACGCCTCGTGCGGCAGTTCCGCGACGACGCGCTTCGCCGGTTCCGAGGTGAACGCCCGGGGCAGCGCGCGAGCCTGCGTGTCTGGCGCTCCGCGTGGGAGCAACCGCCGGTGGCAATGCGCCGCGGGCCGGCGCGGTCGTGGAGCTCGCGTACCGCATGGGTGTGGCACTGGTGCACCACGAATCCCATGGGGCTGCGTTCATTCGCTGACGGATCGCCGTACGTCATGACACCCTGCGAGCTGACGGCCATGCGCCTCGCGATCGGTGCCTGGCCTTCGCCCGAGCCCGACGCGAAGACCCTGTGGCGTATCGAGCACGCCGCCGTCCGGAAGGCATTTTCGCGACTCGGGCTGTCAACAGCGAGAAGTGTCACAGCTTTGACCCCGCCTCATGGCCCCTAGTCATGAGGGTGACGGTCTACACCGTCAGACTCCTAGACGACGGAGAACGAGCATGGCGCGACGGGTCACCATATCAGCGAAGCTCGATCAGTACGACTACGACGCCGTGCTGCGCGTGCAGGACGAGCTACGTAGGAGCCGTGAGGCGTTCCGCGGAGCGCTGGAACCCTCGCTCAGCGAGGCTCTACGCGTGGTAATTGCCCGCGGCCTTCGTTCAGGCACCAAGTAGCGAACAGGATCGCCAGCAGTTCCGGGAAGGGCGAGCCCGGGCGGCCAAGAGCAAGAGGCCGAAACGACGCAGAGCTAGACGCGTCAACACTCCCACATCGGGCCCGCTGAGGGCCGGGAAGACGTTGACGATGAGTTGCAGTGAGAAGAACACGCGAGGCGCACGTGCGCGCTTCGCAACCGAGATCGAGGGGAGCGCCGCGGAGTTGCGGTCGCTCGTGGATGGACTTGCGCGCTGTGAGGTGGGGACCTCGACGCGCAGAGGGGTAGGAACGTGGACGCTTCGCGATGGTCGACGGTGCTGCGGGGTGTGCCTCGCGTCGGTCGGGACGGCTGGCGCGCAGCGCGTGGCGTTCGCACCGCTCCTCTGGCGGATCGTGTGGTGGCTCGACGGAGGGCAGGCCTCGCCGTGCTGCGAGGCTGCCTCGTGACCGCCGCGCATGATCGAGGCGCTGCGCTAGAAGAAGCTGTCGCCAGGCTCGTTCACGGTGCGCGCGTGAAGGGTCGGCCTCGTTACCTCGGAGGTCCAGACGTCTGGGCCATCGCGCTGCCGTGCGGCCGGCTGATCCAACTCGAAGCCAAGCATCGGAAGGCGATCCCCGCGTACGTCCGTGAGGGTCTGGTGCAGTGCCGCAGGTACAGCCCCGATGCCGTGCCGTGCGTGGTCATCCGCGAGTACCGGGGCGAGATGATCGCGTGCCTGCCGTTGGCCGACTTTGCCGAGCTCGTGGGGCTCCGTCCGCAGACTCTGCCGGCGCAGGGAACCATCGCGTTTGGGGGCGTCTCGTGAACGCGGCTTCCCTGAGCCACTGGCAGGAGCGATACAAGCCTCGAGTGATCGCGGTCGACATCGCCGGCCGCGTACCTCCCAACAACGAGGAGGCTGAGGCCGCTGTCCTCAGTGCCGTGCTCACCGACGAGCGCGCTCTCGAGGAGGCCGCGAAGATTCTCCCCGATGGTGACCGCTTCTACAGCGACGCGAACCGGCGCATCTACGACGCTGCGATGGATCTCCGTCGAACCAGCGGCGCCGTGGACATTCAGACCGTCGCCGCGTGGCTGCGGGATCGTGACCGCCTGCAGGCCGTGGGAGGCGTCGCGTACCTCGCGGACATCGTCGACAAGACGCCCTCCGTCGCGCACGTCGCGGCCCACGCACGGATCGTCAACGAGAAGTGGCGCGTTCGCCGTCTCATCGAGACGTGTCAGATGGTCGCGGCCGAGGGGCACGGCGACTACGGTGACTCTCAGTCGTTCATCGACGGTGCCGAGCGGCAGATTCGCGAGCTCTCGTGGACGGGTAGAGTGCGCCAGGCGTGGCCGTCCCTGAGGGACCAGATCCTCACGATCGCGCCACCCAAGCGCCGGCTCCGCACCGGCATCGCGACCATCGACGATGCGACGCGCGGCGGGATCCCGATGGGCTCGTTCGTGACGCTGCAGGCTCCACCGGGAGCGGGCAAGACGACGCTCGCAAGCCAGCTCGCGCGTCATTGGGCGAAGGAAGGCGAGACCGTCCGCATCTATGCCGCCGACGAAGGGGCCGAAGGATGGCTCACCCGTATCGGGCAGAACGAGGGACTCGTACGCGAAGACATGGAGAACGGCGACACGGACGCGCGTCTCGCGCTGGCCTCGAAGACGGAGGGATGGGACCTCGTGATCGTAGACGCGGACGGTACCGATGCACCCTTGGACGACGTCGTAGCGAGTCTCGAGAAGCCGAGCGTCATCTTTGTCGATCTGATCCAGACCGCTCGCATGAGTGCTGCGTCTGGCGAGGAGACGCCGAAGGCCCGCGTGGATCGCGTAACCACATACTTCAAGCACGTCGCCAACAAGCACGGTCACCTCGTGATCGGACTCTCGGAGGTGGGACGCGGCGCCTATCGCTCTGGGCGAGCCGAGGATCGCGTCGACCCATTGGCCGCCGGGAAGGAAAGCGGGTCCATCGAGAGTCGGTCATGGATGGTGCTGCACCTATCGTCGGTCAAGGACGGCAACGGAGCGGTCGATGCCGAGATCGCGAAGAACCGGTTCGGCAGCAAGACGAAGTTTCGCCTTTCTCTGGACCGTGACCGCGCACTCTTCACGGAGGTGGATCTCCCCGAGGAGACGCGCCAATCGAAGGCCGAGAAGTACGAGTCACTCAAAGCGAAGATCGTTGCCGTGGTACGAGCCAACTCGTCGCTCACGAGCTCGAACGGCATTCACCGCGTCGTCGGCGGCAACAAGGCCGAGACCCTGGAGGCGGTCAACGAACTGATGGAGCTCGGCATCATCGGCAAGGTCAGCAAGTCGTTCCGTGTCCTCGTGCCTGCGAGGGCTGCAGCATGACCACCCCCGAGCGGTACCCGGTACCGGTTCCCCCCCTAAAGGGGGGGACACCGGGAACCGGTACTAACGGTTCCAGAACCGGTTCTGGAACCGGTGATCACGATAGTCGCCGGAGGCTGCCTGCCCCCTCTCGCGCCCGCGCGCGACATGAGGTGGCCAAGCTGGCGCTGGCGGCACTCGAGCGCACCCTAGCGGCCCTCCTGATCGCGCTGGAGCGACCGCGACGCCGCGACTGGCCAACGTGTGGTGCGAGGTCTTCAGCGGCGCCTTCTTCGTGATCCATTCCGCGGCGCTCTGCTGACCCAGCCGCTGTCATTCCTCGGCGGGCGCGGCGGCGTGATCGTGACCCAGCCGCGCTCTCGCTCGCCGTTG
>JBKJQC010000351.1:0-3687 GCA_046593995.1 Polyangiales bacterium | reverse complement strand
GATCGTCGCCGCGGCGACGCTCGCGTCCGTCGCGGTGAGCGCGGCATCGTGCGGCGCCGAACGGAACGATCCCGTCGCGGGTGCGCCCGACGCAGGCCCCGACACCGGCCCCGGATTCGTCCTGCCGGACGCAGCCTTCGAGGCGGATCCGCCGCCGATCGGCGATCCGAAGACGTGCGAGGAGGCCGCGCGCAATCGTTCGTACGTCGGCTGTGACTTCTGGCCGACCGTCGTCGCCAACAGCGTGTGGAGCGTCTTCGACTTCGCGGCCGTGGTCGCCAACGCCGGAGACGAAGAGGCGCGCGTCCGTGTGACCGGCCCCGCGGGGTTCACCAAGGAGGCCGTCGTCGGCCCCGGCCGGCTCGTGAAGATCTATCTGCCGTGGGTCGCGAAGCTCAAGGGTCCCGACGCGGACGAGTGCGGGCAGAGCACCGCGATCAAGGAGACGGTGCGCGCCGACGGCTCCGCCTATCACGTCGTGACGAGCAAGCCGGTCACCATCTATCAGTTCAACGCGCTCGAGTACCAAGGCAAGGGCGGCGCGGCGACGAAGACCTGGGCCGCCTGTCCCGGCAGCGAGGTCGACTGCGACGACGGATCCGGGTTCATCGCTCCGATCGGCTGCTACTCCTTCTCGAACGACGCGTCGTTGCTCCTACCGAGCACCGCGTGGACCGAGAACTATCGCATCGTCGGGGCGCGCGGTGCGGCCGGCATGAGCAGCTACGTCGCGATCACCGCGTCGCGGGACGACACCGGCGTCACGGTCAAGCTCGGAAGCAAGGGGCGCATCCTCGCGGGCGGCGGGCTCCCCTACACGCAGGGCAACGGCAGCGCGACGTTCAACCTGAACCAAGGCGACGTGATCGAGCTCGTCGCCACCGCCGGCGCGTCGTTCGATCTCAGCGGCTCGCTCGTCCAGGCATCGAAGCCGGTGCAGGTGATCGCGGGAGTCCCCTGCATCACCAACCCGTCCGGCGTCCTCGCGTGCGATCACGTCGAGGAGTCCGTGCTCCCTGCCGAGACGCTCGGGCGCGAGTACGTCGTCACGGGGCCGACCGGCCCGAACGGGGACAAGCCGGGGCACACGGTGCGTCTCTACGGGAACGTCGACGGCACGAAGCTCACCTACGCGCCCGCGAAGCCGACCGCGGCGCCGGAGACGCTGAACGCGGGCGACGTCATCGATCTCGGCGTCGTCGAGGACGACTTCGTCGTGCAAGGCACCGCCGAGTTCGCCGTCTCGACGATGATGCTCGGGGGCACGCGCGTCGATCCGGGCGCGTTCGGCGGCCTCGGAGATCCGTCGCTCAGCGTGTTCACCGCGGTCGAGCAGCACCGGAAGAAGTACGTGTTCCTCGCCCCCGACGACTACGAGGTGAACTACGTCGACGTCGTCGCTCGAGCGGGCACCGCAATCGAGCTCGATGGACTCGGCCCCGCCGGCGTCCCCGATCCGATCGGATCCACGGGCTGGGTCGTCCATCGCCTCGAGCTCGACAAGGGGCCGATGGGCGTCGGCTCGCACGTGCTCACGTCGGACCGACCGGTGGGCATCCAGGTGCTCGGCTACGGGATGTATACGAGCTACCAGTTCCCGGGCGGCATGAACCTCTCGCGCATCGCGCCCGCGCCGGTGAAGTGAGCGTCAGCCGACGAGCGTCTCGCCCATGCGGATCGCGCGCCCGAGCGCCGGCAGCTCCCCCTCGACGGTCGCCGGCAACAACATCACGACCGTCGAACCGAACGAGAAGTGACCGAGCGCGTCGCCTTTCGCGTGCGACACGCCGAGCGCGGTGGGCGCGCGTCTCACCCACTGCGCGCGATCGGAGTCGCGGAGATGGATCCCTCCGATGAGCGAAGCGCCGACCATCACGAGCACGATCGGACCGTGGGCGGTCGAGAGGCGGAGCACCGCGCGCTCATTTCGTTCGTAGATCGCGTCGACGTGGTGGAGCGCATCCTCGTTCTGCGGGAAGAAGCGCCCGGGGATCCAGCGCACGTCGACGAGCTCGCCGTCGATCGGCATGTGCACGTGGTGATAGCCGCGCGGCGTGAGGAACACCGTGACGTAGCGCGTGAACGGCGCGAGATCGATCGGCGCGCTCACCGGACCGCGCGTCGCACTGCCTGCAACGGCCGAGCGCTGCGCGCCGTGCACGAGTCGATCGACCGAGATCGGTCGCCCCTTCACCTGGAGGATGGTCCCCCGCTCGCACGCGCCCGCGGCCACCACGATGCCGTCCGCGGTCGACACGAGGCCCGCGCCGATGGGTCGCGCCCCCGCGCGCAGCCGGCGCAGGAAGAAAGCCTCCACGGTCGGCCACGCGTCGACCTCGAAGTCCTCGAGGTCGATCCCGTCGCGCTCGATCCAGGCCTGCACCGCGAGATCGATCGCGAAGCGCGGCCGGGTCGCCTGGCAGAGCGCCCGCATCGCTCGGTTGAGCAGACGGTGGGGGAAGTAGCGGTAGGCGCGGAAGAACGCTGGATGACGGAGGACGCTCATCGCTTCGTGGCCGCCCTCGGAAGCGCGATGCGTGGGCGCACGAGGTTGAGCCGCTTGCACAGGAGCCACGAGACGCTCGTCCCGCCGTCGCCGCGCACGTGGAAGGCCCAGTCGTGGATCAGGCGCGTCGCGCGACCGCCGCGGTAGAGCGCGTCGCGATCGCCGACGTAGGCGAGTGGGAAGATCACGACGTCGAAGTCCTCGTGGGACGCCTCGTCGAAGGTCGCCTCGACGAACGTCACTCCATCGCCGCTCCCCGCTCGCGCGAGGTGGTCGCGCGCGATCGCGATGCTCTCGGCGCTCGCATCGATGACGGTGAGCTCGGCGTCGCAGAATGTGCGGAGCGCGAGGACCGTGCGCGGGAAGAGCGCGCCGCCGACGATGGCGATCGAGCGCGGACGCGTGCCGATCAGCGCACGGAGCGCGTCGGCGTGCACGGCGATCATGAAGCGGCGGACGAGCGAGGACGCGAGCGGGAGCCGCTCGAGGAGACCGAGCGCCGACGCCGCTATCCTGATGCGCGATGGCACGCGCTCGGCGAAGCGGAGGAACGTCGGCCACGCGTTCCCCACTGGCGCGCGGCGGCGGAGGGGGAGCCGTGACCAGTGCTCGCCCGGTCGCTCGTGGTGCTCGACGTGATGGCCGTCGTTGAACCAGAAGAAATTGTAGAGCGCGCCGTAGTGGCTGATCGGCGCGCGCGCTTCTTCGCAATCTTGGCCAGTCGGCAGATGTTCGAGCGCTCCATGCATCTGGCAGAGCGCTAGGCCGAGGAGATATCCCGGAGCATAGGCGAGGAGCGCGAACCGAGGCCGCAGCGCGATCATCACGACCCAAGCCGTGACGATCGCGAGCACCTCGATCACGAAGCCCGCGCCGAGGCGCACCCGCGGCGTCGGCAACCCGGCGTGGTGCGCGAGGTGCCGTTGCCGCCAGAGGGTCTGCGGCACCCCGGTCACGATCGCGAGGGCGAGCGAGAGCGCGCCGTTCGCCGTGCGGGCGCGAAAGACCGGCGTGTGCAGGTGCACATGAGCGACGGTGTTCGACGTCCACCACAGCGAGACGGCCACCGCGAGCGTCGGCGCGACGCCGACGCTGCCCCGCGCGCACAGCGCGACGACCCCCGCACCACACCCGGCGGCGGCCGCGACGAGCCACGCGTCCTTCGTCGAGTGACGAAAGAC
>JBKJQC010000339.1:0-7171 GCA_046593995.1 Polyangiales bacterium | reverse complement strand
CGAGGCAGACGAGCGTGAGGACGGTCGAGGGCAGTGCGGGCCGCCGGTCGACGTTGTCGCCGTCGATCGCGATGGTGCGAGGATCGTCTCGACGTCGGAGCATCGCTAGGGCGACGGCCGGACGCTGAGCGGCGTCCTTTTCGCAGGGACGACCTTCGCGCAGCGGTGCGCGAACAGGAGCTCGCAGGGGCGGGAGGCGTGAGGCGCGCCCTCGCGGACGGATTCGTCGACGTCTGCGCCATCAGCTCTTCGCGGGTCGCGTAACGTTCGCGTGGTGCTGCATGACTCCGCCCCGGAGCACTCGCTGCCTCACTCGGTGCCGAGGCCAAGGTTCTTCTTCGGCTTGCTTGTCGTCGCGTGTGGCGCAGCGCTTTTCGCGATCGCCTTCCGCGCGATGGTCGAATGGTTCTTCGTGCATGCGTTCCACGCGCCGAACGTCCTCGAGGCGTTTCGCGCGCTGCCGTGGTGGGCGCGAATCGTTGCACCTGCCGCGGGCGGCCTTGCCGCGGGCGCCGCTAGCAGTATGGCGGCGCGCGCGTCCGGCGGGCACAGCGTCGCCGACGTGATGGAGGCCGTCGTCGTTGGGCAGCGGCGACTCTCTCTCCGCGGCACGCTGTGGAAGGCCCTCGGATCGTACTTCGCGATCGTCACCGGCGGATCGCTCGGGCGCGAGGGGCCGCTCATCCAGTTCGGCGGCGCACTCGGCTCCACGGTGGGTGGCTTGCTTCGCGTTCGCCGGCGCCGCGCGCTGATCGCGGCGGGCACGGCGGCGGGTTTCGCGGCTGCGTACTTGCGCCAGGCAAAGCCTGGAGAAAGGGGATCGCATGTAGCAGCGTGAAACTTTCTCGAGCGATCCGCGGGTGAGAGTCCCGACCGGCAAGACGAGGGCCGTCAGCCGGAAGCGAGTCTTGCGTGGCCGTAGAGAAGTAACGGGTGACCGTGGCTGCGAAGCGTAGACAGCGGGTGTGTGGGCGGCGGTATCGAGCCCCGATAGACGCATTCAAGCATCAAGTGGAGGCCGACGCGGTGAACGACGCGGAAGGCGAAAGGTGGCGGTCGAAACGCAGGGCGAAGCCCGGGGTCCTGACCGTCATCCTCCACCGGGGTCTGAGCACCGGCGCACGTACACAAGGATCGCCCAGGAACCTGGGAGGTCTCGCGACCTCCGGTGCGAGCCGGAACGGCGATGCGGAGCGACAAGCCGAGCACGCCGGGGCGCGAGAAGTCGGAGTGCCGCAGTACGAGCGACGACGTTGGGGAACCTGCCCGAGGGACCCAGCCGAGCAAAGGGCGGCACCGGGAGCGTGGAACCGTAGGAGGGAAAGATGGAAGAGACTCGGAGCTCACCAACCATCTCGACGAAACTTCAACGGATAGCGGAAGCGGCGCGGCGTCATCCCGCGCGGGCGTTCACGACGCTCGCCCATCACATCGACATCGACTGGCTGCGCGAGGCGTACCGACGCACGCGCAAGGACGGAGCGACCGGCATCGACGGACAGACGAGCGAGGCGTACGCCGCGAACCTGGAGGGCAACCTCCAGTCGCTGCACGCCCGCTTCAAGTCCGGCGCCTACCGAGCGCCCCCCGTCCGTCGCGTGCACATCCCGAAGGGCGATGGGTCGCAAACGCGCCCCATCGGCATTCCAACCTTCGAGGACAAGGTGCTGCAACGCGCAGTCGCGATGTTGCTGGAGGCCATCTACGAGCAGGACTTCATGGACTGCTCGTACGGCTTCCGACCGAACCGCTCGGCGCATCACGCGCTCGAGGCGGTGAGGGACGCAACGATGCCGGTGGGCGGCGGCTGGGTCTTGGAGGTCGACATCAAGAAGTTTTTCGACACCCTCGATCACGAATGCCTTCGCGAGATCGTCGGCCGCAGGGTACGTGACGGCGTTCTCCTGCGTGTCATCGGTAAGTGGCTGAATGCGGGCGTGCGGGAAGCGGGCGCGGTGACGCTTCCCGATGCCGGCACGCCGCAAGGCGGGGTCGTCTCGCCCTTGCTCGCCAACGTCTACCTCCACGAGGTGCTCGACGAGTGGTTCCATCGCGACGTGCTGCCGCGGCTGAAAGGCCGCGCGCGACTCGTGCGCTATGCGGATGACTTCGTCGTGGTCTTCTCGAGGAAGCTCGGCCGGCCCCGAGACCTTCGACTTCCTCGGGCTCACGCACCACTGGGGGAAATCCCGACGTGGCGCGTGGATCGTCCAGCAGCGCACGGCGAAGGCGCGACTCAGCCGCGCGCTACACCGAGTACGCGAGTGGTGCCGGGACAACCGGCACTCCCCGTTGCACACGCAGCAGAAGGCACTCGCAGCGAAGCTCCGCGGGCACTACGGATACTTCGGCATCTCGTCGAACTTCCGCGCGCTCGAACGCTTCCACCGCGAGACGCGACGCGCCTGGCAGAAGTGGCTCTCGCGCCGCTCCTCCACCGGGTACGTCGACTGGCCGCAGATGCTCGCGCTGATCGAGCGGTTCCCGCTCCCGGCGCCGCGCATCATGCGACGGTACGGCACGTAGCGAATCCACGCCCCGACGAGCCGGATGCGGAAATCCCGCACGTCCGGATCTGTGGGAGCCCCGGGGGAGCAATCCCCCGGGGCCACCCGGCAACTAACGCCGATCTGAATGTCGAACATCCAGCATGCGATTCACCGCTGCACGCGTCTTGCCCGCACTCCTCGCGCTCCTCGTCGCGACGCTCGCGGCCGGTACGAGCGTCGCCGCCGAGTACGATGCGCCGAAGCCGCCGCGCGCGTGGGACGATCCGGAGCGCGCGACCGCGGTGCCGAACATCCTGGTGTGGGCATCGACGCGAACGTTCGTGAACCTCGGGTACGTGTCGACGCTGTGGCAACGTCCCTTTGGCGCGATGTACTTCTCGTTCTCGACGGGAATGACGGGCCCAGGGGGCGCGGGGCGGTACCAGTTCACCGCGCCTGAGATGGGCGTGAAGTTCGGCTCGCCACACATCTCCGTCCTCGCGGGTTGGGGCATCAACGTCGGCGGCGACGTCGGCAGCGGCGACTACCGCCGGTTCGGATACCTCACGAAGCTCCTGCTCTGCGTCCAGCCCTTTCGGCACATCGGGTTCATCGGCGGCATGGCAGCGTTCATGCCCATCGGAGCCACCGCGCGCCCGGAGCAGGTGCCCGGTCTCGAAGGAATCCTCGGCTTCCAGCTCGGGTTCTGAGGCGACCCCGCGTGAACGAGCTCCAGCCGACGCACAGCGCCCGCAGCCGATCGCGAGGACCGTCTCCGACACCGCGCGCGCGTGCAGCGAGCCTGGGGTGGAAGAACTTCACCGCGAGCTCTCGCCCGAGGCCGATGAACGTTGAAGCCGGCGCTCGCGTCGGTCCGAAGCAGTAGTTGTAGTCTCGGAGCGACGCCGATGTCAGCACCGTTGCCCATCGCCCGAACGTTCGCGCTCTTCGTCGCGACCGCGCTCGCCGAGATCGTGGGGTGCTACCTGCCGTACCTCTGGCTGCGTCGCGGCGGATCGGTGTGGCTCGTCGCGCCGGCCGCACTCAGTCTGTCGGTGTTCGCGTGGTTGCTCACGTTGCACCCGACGTCGGCGGCTCGCACGTATGCGATGTACGGCGGCGTGTACGTCGCGGTCGCCGTTGCGTGGGCCTTCGTCGTCGACAAGCAGCAGCCGGACCGCTGGGATCTGATCGGCGCGTCGGTTGCCGTCCTGGGGATGGCCATCATGGCGTTCGCGCCACGCTGAACCACCTACGCAGCGGCAAACGCGCGAGATACTCCCCAGCCCGCGAAGACGCCGGCGAGCAGCACGATGCCTACTGCGACGGCGACGCCGAGACCGAGGCCCGCGCAGCCAACCGCAATCGCGGCGACTGCGGTGGCCGCGGCGGCGAGCCAGCCAGAGCTCGAACGCAGTGACTTCGCATGTGCCACCGTGACGACGGCACCTGCTGCGAACCCGATCGCCGAGCAGTACAGGCCGCACTCGCCCACCGAGTCCGGACCGCACATGGCGCGGACCACGAACACCGTTGCGATCGGGGCGGCTCCAGCGATCAGGCCCGCGGTCACGCCGTTGCCGGCGGCGCGGCTCCTCCATCGGAGAAGGACGACGAGGGCCATCAACACCGCGGACGCGATGACGATGCGCCGGGTCAGCGCACCCGCGATGACCGCACCCGCCAGCGTGAAGACCAGCGCAGCCGGCGCCATCCGTGCGGCGACGCGAAGGCGCGCGACCTCGGAAACGCGTCGCGCGCGTTGGGCGAGGAGATCGAGATCAACCACTAAAGCCTCCTCCAGGCTGCGCGAAGCCGGTCGACGGCGCGAAGTCGCCGCTTCCGTGAGGTCTCGTCGGTAGGCGGCGCCTCACCGGTCCAGAAATGCGCGAGCGCTGCGCGGTCGAGCTCCGACATCCCGCCCACCATCTCGAAGAGCGCCGTGCGTGCTTCTGCCTCGATGACCTGATCGTCAGCGAGTGGTCGCTCGTCCCGGCGATCGTCTTCCGCGACGCTCGCGATCTCTCCGCGACGTTGGCGCCGTCGACGCACGGTGAGCGCCTCGTACGTCGCGATCGAGAGAGCCCAAGCGACCGCGTTGCGTGCCGGATCGAGGTCGGCGATCGAGTCGAAGATCTTGAGAACCGCTTGCTGCGCAGCGTCCTCCGCGTCGGCCTCGTTGCTGGTGATCCGGCGCGCGACGGCGAGCGTCGCGGGCCAGAGACGCTCGAAGAGCGGCGCGAAGGCAGACCGATCCCCGTCCGCGAAGCGAACGAGCAAGCTATCCAACTCCGCGCGCTCGAGCGACGTCATGTCATGCGGCGAGACCGCGCTCCCTCAGGCCGAGGCGCTCGATGGCGACCGAGACGCCTTCGGCGGACGCTGCCAGCGAGGGCAGTGCCGCCCATCGAGCGCGTCGGCATGCTCCGCTCCGGCACGCGTCGTCCACCGGAGCTCGCCACCTTCGCGCTTCACTTCGAAGCTCAAGAAGCTGCAGCACTGGCGCTCGGCCTCGATCAACGAATGCACCCGTGACGCGGTTACCTCGTCGTCGCCGAAGACGAAAGTCACGGAATCGGGACCGCGCGCGGTGCGCCGCAAGCCGCCGTCGAACAGCACGAGAAACGCCTGCATCCGATCCGGTGCGTCCTCGCGCGGCAACGCGCACCCACGCGAGGCGCCGCCCTTGTTCGCCGCACAGCCGCAGGATGCGTCGACCGCGCAGACGTCTCCGCACGACACCGCACGCGCTCGCGAACGACGTCGCAGGAGCCAGATGGCGCCGCCGACGAAGAGGCCGACCACTGCGAACTGCGCGACGCGCTTGGTCCAAAATGCAATCGCCGTGCTCGCGCCGGCCGAGATGCCCTGCGCGATGAGCAGAGCGGCCGCCACGCCGATCGGGTCTGCGAATGGTCGGAGGTAGCATGTTGACCATGACCATGACGGCCGTCGTCGGGGATCCGCCGTCGAGCAGACCGGAGCCCTACGTTCGTCGACGACGTGCGCGCTGCATCTCGGCGACGCTGCTCTCCTCGGCCTCGTAGCTGGCTTGCCGCTCGCGACTCCGCACGCGGAACGCTGCAGTCCGGTCGTTCGGCGTCGCGTTCCAGATGTCCGCCGCCTGAATCGCAATGGAGGAGGCGCGGTAGAGCACGCGGCGGAGGAGCGGCAGGTCCACCTCGACGCGCTGCTTGCCAGCGAAGTTCTGCTTGTAGACGTCTGCAATCGACGCGAGCTCGGCACCCAACCCGGCGATGATCGTGTCGCCGAGGGTCGCGCGCTCCGCTTCGGTCACTGCGTGCCGCGCTGCAAGGCTCTCGGCTCGCTCGTCCATTCGCACCACGGCGTCGGCGTCCGCGCCGGTCATTCCGCCGAGTGTCCGAACGAGATTGGCCAACATAGTGAGTGTCGCTGCAGCATGTCGGAGGCGCGCCGGCCGCTGCGCCGGTCTGCGAATGAACTTCTCTTCCCAGGCGACGAAATATTCGAGGTCGGCGCCGAACTGCAGGAGGAACCTCCGTCGCTCGGTGATGCCGCCGGTGGCCATCGCGCGCGCGATCTCAGCTTCGTTCGCTCGGCACGCGGCGAGACTCGCGCTGAGGGCGAGGAAGTTGTCGCGCATCCACGGCTCGACCGTCTGGGGCGTGCGCGCCGCCATGTCACGCTCGCACCGCTCGAGCCCTTCGATGACCTCGTAGAGGAGGGCGATGTCCCCCCTCTCCGCGGCGAGCGCGAAGCGCGCGCGCAACATCGCGACGTCGGTGTTCGCGCGTCCGCCCGGCTCGGCGATGAACCTTCGCTCCGGCGTACGCTCGGGAAGGGCCTGCTCCGCGACGATCGCGGCGCGCTCGCTGACGAACATCGCGATCCACTGCTTTGCCTTCTCGAACAGCGCTCGTTCGTGGTGGCGCAGCGGCCCGACGCGACGTTCGAGGGCGTAGAGGACGGCGCGTGCTTCTCGCGTGATCTCGTCGAGGCGCTGCACGTCGCGCTGGTCCCGACGTTGGCCTGCGAACTCCCTGTGATAGAGAGCGATCGCCGCATCCAGCTGCTTTTCGAGAGGGACCGCCCGCATGGAAGCGCCCCAGTCTACCGCTCGACGGAGGCCGTTGCGCGAGCGGCCGAGCTCGTTCCCGAGGCCGGTGACCGCGTCGTCCAAGTGGAGTAGCTTCGTTCCTTCCCGATCTTCAGGAGACGAACGAGAGCGTGGCGCGCCGCAGAAGTCTCACGAGCTCATGGTTCACCGCGAGCGCGATCGCCGGTGTGACGATCGTCTGTGCGTGTCAGGCGCCTCGCGGCGATGCGCCTGTAGCCGGTCCGACGTTCATGGGCCCGACCGGGCTGGTGGAGTTCGACCCGCCGGCGCGCATGGGGCTTCGGCTCTTGATCGACGTCCAGGTCGTGTTCACAGCGACCGGCAACCCGGCGACCGTCGTTCACTCGAGCCGCCGCACCGACCAAATCGTGACGGTCCGACCGCTGAAAGTCATGACCGTGTTCCACAACATCCAGCAGGCGTCGACGGCACCGAATGTCCCGCGACCGGGGGTATTGTACGTCGCGGACTGGTCGTCACACCCTCCGACGCTGACATCCGCCGCACCGGGGGCCCCGCCCGAACGAGCGATCATGCCCGGCTTCGAGCCACCGCTCGATGCGATCGTTCCGCCGGTCCCTGC
>JBKJQC010000233.1:0-6531 GCA_046593995.1 Polyangiales bacterium | reverse complement strand
GATGCACGCCAACAAGCGCGACGAGCTCAAGGAGGCGTTCGCGGGGAACATCTACGCCGCCGTCGGGTTCCGCGACACGCGCACCGGCGACACGCTCTGCTCGGAGGACAAGCCGGTCATCCTCGAGAAGATGACGTTCCCCGATCCGGTCATCAGCGTCGCCATCGAGCCGAAGACCCAGCCCGATCTCGAGAAGCTCAGCACCGCGCTCGGCAAGCTCGCCTACGAGGACCCTTCGTTCCGCGCCTTCACCGACGAGGAGACCGGGCAGACGATCATCGCCGGCATGGGCGAGCTCCACCTCGAGATCATCGTCGATCGCCTCCGCCGCGAGTTCAAGGTGGAGTGCAACGTCGGCCGTCCCGAGGTCGCGTATCGCGAAGGCATCGCGCACCGTGTCGAGAACATCGACATGAAGTATGCGAAGCAGTCCGGCGGCCGCGGCCAGTACGGCCACGTGCGGATCCACGTCCAGCCCGGTGAGCGTGGTTCGGGCTTCGCGTTCGAGAACGACATCGTCGGCGGCGTCATCCCGCGCGAGTTCATCCCCGCCATCGAGAAGGGGATGAAGGACGCGCTCCAGCGCGGTGTCCTCGCGAACTACCCGATGATCGACGTGAAGGTCGAGCTCTACGACGGCAGCTACCACGAGGTCGACTCCTCGGCGGCCGCGTTCGAGATCTGCGGCTCGATGGCCCTCCAGGAGGGCGTGAAAAAGGCCGGGATGCACCTCCTCGAGCCGATCATGAAGGTCGAAATCGTGGTGCCGGAGCTCTACATGGGCGACGTCATCGGCGATCTCAACTCGCGGCGCGGGCAGATCAGGGGCATGGCCCAGCGCGCCAACACCCAGGTCATCGACGCGGAAGTCCCGCTCTCGATGATGTTCGGATACTCCACCGACCTGCGGAGCAAGACGCAGGGTCGTGCGACGTACACCATGCAGTTCTCGCACTACCAGCAGGTCCCTGCTTCGGTGCAGGAAGAGATTGTTGCCAAAGTGAAGGGGATCTGAGCCAGACATGACCTCGAAAATCCGCATCCGCCTGAAGGCGTTCGATCACCAGCTCCTCGACAAGTCCACCAGCGACATCGTCGAGACGGCCAAGCGCACGGGCGCGAAGGTCGCCGGCCCGATCCCGCTTCCCACCCACATCTCGCGCTACACGGTTCTCCGTGGACCGCACGTCGACAAGAAGTCGCGTGAGCAGTTCGAGATTCGTACCCACAAGCGACTGCTCGACATCCTCGAGCCGACGCAGCAGACGCTCGACGCGCTGATGAAGCTCGACCTGTCGGCCGGCGTCGACGTCGAGATCAAGAGCTGAGGGAGAGGACCATGAAGTTCGAAGTCTTCAATCTGAAGCGCGAGAAGACCGGAGAGATTGAGCTCTCCGACGAAGTCTACGCGTCCGAAGTCAAGGAGCAGCTGTTCTACGAGGTGGTGAAAGCCCAGCTCGCGAGCCGCCGCGCCGGAACCCAGTCCGCCAAGACCCGCAGCGAGGTCTCGGGCTCGAGCAAGAAGATCTACAAGCAGAAGGGCACGGGGCGCGCGCGCCACGGCTCGATCCGCGCCCCCAACTTCGTGGGCGGCGGACGTGCGCTCCCCCCGACGCCGCGCGACTGGTCCTACCGTCCGCCGCGTCAGGTCCGCATCGGCGCGCTCAAGAGCGCGCTCTCCCTGCTCGTGAAGGAAGGCCGCCTCACGGTGGTCGACAAGATGCAACTCGACGAGATCCGCACCAAGGGACTCGTCACGGCGCTCAAGGCCCTCAAGGTCGAGTCCAGCGCGCTCCTCGTGGACGGTGAGAACGAGTCGCTCCGAATCTCGGCGCGCAATCTCCCGAAGCACACCGTCCTTCCCCCCGAAGGCGTCAACGTCTACGACATCCTCCGCCACGACCACCTGGTCCTGTCGCAGGATGCAGCCAAGGCCCTCGAGGCCCGGTGCCTTCGCTGAAGGTCGAGGTCAGAAGATCATGAGCCCCGAACAAATCATCAAGCGACCGATCATCCTCACGGAGAAGTCGCGCGTCCTCCAGGAGAATGACAACCAGGTCATTTTCGAGGTCGATCGCCGCGCCAACAAGATCGAGATCCGTCAGGCCGTCCAGACCCTCTTCAAGGTCACGGTCACCGACGTGAACACCCTCGTCACCCGCGGCAAGATGCGCCGTATGGGACGTGGCGTCTCCAAGACCCAGAACTGGAAGAAGGCGATCGTGACCCTCAAAGAGGGGGACAAGATCACGTTCTTCCAGGGCAGCGAGCAGGAATAGTCCGATGCCCGTCAAATCCTACAAGCCCACGTCGCCGGGCCGTCGTTTCTACAACGACTACGACTTCAGCGACCTCTCCAAGAAGAAGCCCGAGCGCGCGCTCGTCGAGAAGCTCACGTCGACGGGTGGTCGTAACCACTACGGCCGCATCACGATGCGGTTCCGTGGCGGTGGCCACAAGCGCCGTTATCGCATCCTCGACTTCCGCCGCAACAAGATCGGCATCCCCGCCAACGTCGCAGCGCTCGAGTACGATCCGAACCGCACGGGTCGCATCGCCCTCCTGCACTACGCAGACGGCGAGAAGCGCTACATCCTCGCGCCCGACGGGCTCAAGGTCGGCGACTCGATCATCTCGTCGCGCAACGCCGACATCAAGCCGGGCAACAGCCTCCCGCTGCGCGCCATCCCCCTCGGGACGGCCGTGCACGCGGTGGAGCTGAAGATCGGCAAGGGCGCGCAGCTCGCGCGCTCCGCCGGTGTCGCGGCCCAGGTGATGGCGAAGGACGGCGACTACGCGCAGGTTCGCCTGCCGTCGGGGGAGATCCGCAAGGTCCACCTCGATTGCCGCGCCACCATCGGCCAGGTCTCGAACCCCGACCACATGCACATCTCGCTCGGCAAGGCCGGTCGTGCACGCTGGCTCGGTCGTCGCCCGCACAACCGCGGCGTCACCATGAACCCCGTCGATCACCCGATGGGTGGTGGTGAAGGCCGTTCGTCCGGTGGTCGTCACCCGTGCTCGCCGTGGGGCCAGCTCTCGAAGGGCCTCAAGACGCGTCACAACAAGAAGAGCGATCGCATGATCGTGAAGCGCCGCGGCAAGGCCTGATCGCTCGCGGGAAGTCGTCAGTCGTCAGTCGTCAGCCGAGAACGCTGCCGACATCGACTGGCCTGACGGCTCTCGCTCTCGTCTCGGCTCTTGACTGATGACTGACGACTGACGACTTCTGCAACCTCGCCAGCGCTGCTGGTACGTCCTCGCCGCCACATGACGGCGCTGGGCTCAAGGAGACTCCGATGCCCCGTTCAATCAAGAAGGGTCCGTTCATCGACGGACACCTCATGGAAAAGATCGAAGACGCGAACAAGACCAAGAACAAGAAGGTCATCAAGACCTGGTCTCGTCGCTCGACGATCGTCCCCGACGCCGTCGGCCTGACGTTCGCGGTCCACAACGGCCGCAAGTTCGTCCCCGTCTTCGTCACGGAGAACATGGTCGGTCACAAGCTCGGCGAGTTCGCGCCGACGCGTACCTTCCACGGCCACTCCGGCGACAAGAAGGCCAAGGTCAAGGGCAAGAAGTAATTCTTCCCGGACCTCGTCGTGAATGCGCCTCCAGCTCGCTGGGGGCGCGTTCGTTTTTTTGTCGCGCGCAGTCGAGCGAACTTCGATTGAACACGGAGGCACGGAGGCACGGAGGCACGGAGGCCTGTGAGGTGTGAGGTGCTGCCGCGGGCTTCGCATGAACCTCGTCGCCGCCCGCCGGCTCCAGCGGCGACGGCGCGGCGTGAGAGCGCGAAGGGGCGGCGAGGGGCCTCAGCGGCGATCGGTAGACCTCTCAGGCCTCCGTGCCTCCGTGCCTCCGTGTTCAATCGGACAGCGAGCGACGACGGTGCAGGGGCGGCGACGACGGCGCAGGAAGGGTGAGGCGCGCGACGTGGGCTACTTGTTGGGGAGGGGGATGCGGCGCTTCGGACTGCGGCCCGAGGGCTTCGGCGTCGAAGGCGTCGTGTCGCGCGCGCGTTGGACCATCGTGCGCATCGCCTTGCGGAGCTCGGTGCGGACGTCTTCGGGCTCGCCCAGCGCGACGAGGACGTCGGCGATCGCTTCGAGGGTCGAGACGTACTCGCGTCGCGGCTCCTTGCGCATCTTGCCGTAGATGGACGGTTCGCGCGGCGTGACCATGACTCGACCGAGCTTCAGGAGCCACGCGTTGCGCCACCAGAGCGTCCTTGCCTGGCTCCACGACCCGTCGAGGACCACGACGCCCTTCACCCGCTGGTCGTCGTCCCGGAGGCGCCCCTTCTTGTCGAGGAGGAGCACCTCCTGGGCGCGCTCGGTCTCGGAGACCTCCTCGTCGAGCTTGGTCGGATAGACCACCGCCCAGCGCGCGTTGTCGGCCGACTCGCCGAGCGCGTGCGCGAGCGAAGACCACGAGAGGCCGACCTTGACGGTGCAGCGGGGGAGCGCCTTCGTCAGGAGCGGCACCGTGCCGAGCTCCTCGTCGCTCTCTTGAGGATGTTGGAGGACCAGGATGCGCGTCTTCGTCTCGAGGGTGGGGATCCGATCACAGACGCAGATCGACTTCGGCTTCTTGCAGTGCTCGCAGCGATCGACCTCCGGAACGGCCGGGGTCGACGGGGCAGGAGGCGGGAGCGTGTCCATGCGGCGCGGCCATCCAAGCGGATCCGCGACGCGAGGGGAAGGAGCGCTCCTCTACCCGCCTTCTCGACGCGCGTTCGCGACGCGCTGGCTCACTCCACGTTCGCAGGCGGGATCGCGAGCGGTCCGCTGACTCCGGGCGACTGGTGCACCGACGGCCCGCGCGGCGACGGCATGTTGGTCTCGCTCTGCTCGGTGCCCATGGCGTCACGCTGTCGCGAGAGCTCGATCGGCTCCTCGACGAACACGACCCAGCCGGACGTCGTCGGGTAGTGCCAGTGACCGTCGACGTAGTGGGCCCACGCGCCGCGGTAGTACACGCGCGGCGCACGCTCGATGATCGCGCGATCCTTCGTCGCCGGCTGCACGGCATAGCCGTAGACATCGGGTCCGGGTCGCGCGTGCGACACGCACGCTTCCACCGAAGCGTGCATCGCGAACCCGAGCACGACGACGGCGAGGGGACGGTGCAGGCGCATGGTCGAGGCGTGCAGCAAGGTCCTCGCCACGCCTCGTCGCGCCGCGGTCTCCCCGCGGTCTCGACCACGACCCACCGTTTCGAACGCGCAGCATCGAAGGCCGCCGATGCCCCGCGTCGGCCGCGCTTCCATCCACGTCCTCGCCGTCGTCCACGTGCTCGGTGCGCTCGGTGCACCCTTCGCAGCGCGCTTGCACCTGCATCAGGTGGGCGCGACTTCGCACCAGGATTTTCACGTGGTGTGGGAAGCCTGCAAGTACTTCTCGGCGTCCGTGCTCGCGCTCGCGATCGTGGTGGGGCCGCTCGCGCGACGGGAGCGATGGGCGTGGGGTGCTCTGCTGATTGCGAGCGTCACGATGTTCGGCGGAGTCTTCTTCGCGGACGCGCTCACGCACGGCGCGCCGGCGATCGATCACTGGGCGTACGGGAGCTTCCTCGTCCTGTCGCTCGGTGCGCTCGCCGCGCTCGCACCGGACGTATGGCGTGCGCGAGCGATCAACGTGAGCACGACGTAGCGATTCTCCGAGCGGCCGCGCAGCTACGAGCATCCGAGCCGCGGATGGCCGCCACGACCAACCGGGAACGCACCCCGGAACGCGCGTTCGAGTATCCATCTCTCCGCGACGATCCGGACGAGTCCGGGCGTACCTCGGGAAGCGCCTCGGGAACCGTTCGCGAAGGCGTGCACGTGCAGACGGTGGCGGTCACGTTCGACTACCCGGTCGTCTTCACCCGCGACGTCTTCTCCTGGGAGAACCTCAGCTTCGCGCGCGCGATCACCCGACGCGAGCCGCACCGTCGCCACCGTCTGTTCGTCGTGATCGACCGCGCGGTGGCCGACGCGAACCCGCTCCTCTTCGAGGATCTCGCGCGCTACGTCGACTTCCACAACGAGCGCCTCGCGCTGGTCGCGCCGCCCATGGTCCTCGATGGGGGCGAGCACGCGAAGAACGATCCCGCGCTCGTGCCGCACCTGCACGCGACCTTCGATGCGCACGGGCTCGACCGTCAGGCGTTCGTCGTCGTCATCGGCGGAGGCTCACTGCAGGACGTCGTCGGCTTCGCGGCGGCGACGGCGCATCGCGGTCTCCGCGTCGTGCGCGTGCCGACGACGGTGCTGGCGCAAGCCGACGGCGGGGTCGGCGTGAAGAACGGCGTCAACGCCTTCGGGAAGAAGAACTACCTCGGAACGTTCGCGCCGCCCTGGGCGGTCATCGACGACTTCGAGCTCCTCCGGTCCCTCCCGCGTCGCGATGCGATCGCCGGCATGGCCGAGGCCGTGAAAGTCGCGCTCGTCCGCGACACGGCGTTCTTCCTCTGGATCCAGCTGCACGGCCGTTCGCTCGCGGCCCTCGAGCCGCACGCCGTCTCCGAGCTCGTGCGCCGTTA
>JBKJQC010000204.1:0-2551 GCA_046593995.1 Polyangiales bacterium | reverse complement strand
GTCGTCGCGATAGTAGCCGCCGCGGAACGCGCCGTCCGCGGTCCATTCGTGGACGTTGCCGACCATGTCGTAGACGCCGTAGTCGTTCGTGCAGCGATCGAACTCGCCGGTCTTCGCGACGGTGCCGGGGAACGTGTTGAGCAACGGGTGGTGCATCACGTCGCCCCACATGCCCTTGGTGTTGGTCCCCATGAGCATCTTCATGGGGTTCTTGCCGTGCGTGTTGCACGCGCGCCGATCGGACTTCGCGCCGTACGGGTACGTCGTCTTGCCCGGCCCCTCGCACGCGGTCTTCCACTCGTCCGCGCTGCACAGACGCTTCTTCGCGTTGGTGCACGCGATCGCCGCCTGCGCCTTCGACACGTACGCCTGCGGCGCCACGCCTGGCAGCGACACCGCCTTAATCTTCATCCCTCCGGCGATGTTCGGCGTCATGTTCGCGGGGTGCGGGACCTCTTGGCCATTCGCTCGGATCTCGACGAGCGAGGCCTCCCAACGATCGACGCAGACGCGCGTGCCGCCGCGCGCGACGAGCGCCATCCCCTTCGGGCACGGCTCGAGGAGATCGAGATCGTCGTCGTCAGCTTCGAGCGGCGTCGCGGCAAAGGTCGCGACGGGGCGGGGCGGCAGTGCTGCGAGCGACGCCGCGGCGGGCGCCCCGCCGTGATGCAGCGTGAGGCTCGCGAGCGCGCCGAGCGCGGCGAACGCGAGCGGGATCGCGACGATCGGCCCGAGCCTTCGGACGCTCAGTCTATGCGCGTGCGCCTGCGACTTCGACGCGCGCTGTGAGTGGCTCGACGCAGCCGCGACGCGTCCTCCGAAGGCGGAGGACGACGCAGAGGACCCGACATCGGTCTCGAAGACGACCGGTGTGCGGGACGACGGGGGCTCGTCGTCGTGGCGAAACACCAAGGAAATGAGGTGCAAGACGAAGACCGCGGCCACTCGGAGGCACGAGAGATGCTTTCAGCAGCGTTCCTCGGTGTTTCCGCTTCGACGCTGTCGCTCGCGTGAGTCCTCACTGTCACGTCCGCGGGACGGACGGTCGTCCTCACCCTCGCGTCTTCGGCCGGCCGGGTGTAGACGGCGGACCCCTTCCGCATGGACGAACCCGTCGCCCCCGCAGAGCCCGTCGCCGTCGATCTCGCCTCGGTGAAGCAGGCGTTTTCATCGGGACCGCCCGGTCACTTCCTCGACCTGAGCGGGCGCTTCACGTTCGCCGACCGCGCGAAGCTCGTGGCCGGCGTGCACGAGCTCCAGCAGAAGACCGGCGCGAAGGTGTGGGTCCTCGCGCTGCCGGGGAAGACCGACGTGAACCCCTATGGCGCGATCCACGCCGAGCTGAAGATGGCGCCGAAGGACGTCCTCTTCATCTTCAGCGTCGACAAGCGCCACCTGCACTCGCAGCAGCTCACGAAGGCCGTCGGCAACGACATCCTCAAGGCCACCAACAAGGAGTTCTACAAGTCGCAGACGAACGGCATCCTCGCGATGCTGAAGGAGATCGACACGCGGATGACCGGCATGCCGGCGACGCCGTCTCCGGTCGGCTCGGCGCCTGGGACGGTCGCGACCCAGACGCCGAGCAACGCGCCGAAGCAGATGATCCCGACGGAGTACGTGCTCCTCACCGCTGCGGTCGCCGTGGTCGCGTGGCTCGTGCTGCGGAAGAAGCCGACCCCGCCGCCCCCTGTTACGGTCCGCGCGAAGAAGCCGCGACCCGCCCGAGTCGCGCCGGCGGTCCCGAAGCCCGAGAAGAGCGAAGACGATCCGGACGCCGAAGGGGCGTAGCTCCTCTCCATCGCGATCCGTGAGAAGAATCGGTGGACCTCGTGGTCGACGACGATTTCAGCGAAGCGCTGCGCGAGTCCGAGGAGCGCTATCGCACTCTGTTCGAGCAGGCGCCCTTCGGTGTGTTCCTCTACGACAGGAACCTGAAGATCACGGAGTGCAACCCGGCGTTCGTGAAGGTGCTCGGAGCGCCGTACGAGCGGCTCCTCGGCCTCGATCTCCGTAAGCTCGAGGATCAGCGCGTCGTCCCCGCGATCGAGAAGGTCCTCGAGGGGGAGCCCTCGTCGTACGAGGGGCCGTACCAGGCCATGATCAGCGGCTGGGTGGTGCAGGTCTCGATGCGCTGCTCGCCGCTCCGCGACGGACGCGGCGATCTCGTCGGCGGGATGGGCGTCGTCGAGGACGTGACCGATCGCGTCCGTGCGCTCGATGCGCTGCGCACGTCCGAACAGCGCCTCTCGTTGCACGTGAAGTCGAGCCCTCTCGGCGTCGTCGGATGGAGCTCGGACGGTCGCTGCGTGGAGTGGAACGACTCTGCGCGCAGGATCTTCGGCTTCACTGCGGAGGAGATGCTCGGCGAGACGCCGGAGCGCATCGTGCCGGACCGCTCGCGCGCGCGGGTGACCTCGACCGCCAGTCGGTTGTTCTGGAAGCGCGGGGGCGAGCGGAGCACCAACGAGAACCTCACGAAGGACGGTCGCGTCATCATCTGCGACTGGTACAACACCGCGCTCGTCGACCCGCAGGGGAAGGTGATCGG
>JBKJQC010000176.1:0-4039 GCA_046593995.1 Polyangiales bacterium | reverse complement strand
GTTCGAGTCGTTTAAGGCCGCGAACGACGAGCGGCTCAAGCAGATCGAGAAGCGCGGGTCCCCGGACGCGCTGGTGGCGAGCAAGGTCGATGCGGCGAACGCCGACATCACCAAGCTCCAGGGTGAGCTTGCCACGATCCAGGCTGCGATCCGGGAGTCCGAGACGGCACAGGCACGTGTCAACGCCGGCGGCGCTCGGCTTGCCTTCGCCGAGATGGTGCACGCACGGGCATTCTTCGCCCACATCCGTGGCCAGACCGGAGAGGAAGTTCAGATCGGCGACTCCGATCTAAAGGAGTACCGCTCGTACAAGCACGCGCTGAACAGGTATTTGCGGAAGGGCGAGGCCGGCCTCTCGCAGGACGTGCGCGCCGCGCTGTCCGTGGGATCCGATCCGGCTGGCGGGTACCTCGTGACGCCCGACATCGGCGGGCGAATCGTGGAGCTGGTCTATGAGAGCTCCCCGATTCGGCAGTTGGCGAGCGCGCAGCCGATCAGCACGGACGCCCTCGAAGGGAACAACGATCTCGACGAGGCCGATTCCGGTTGGGTCGGGGAGACGGCGGCCCGCAGCGAGACGAGCACGCCGGAGGTCGGGAAGTACCGGATCGACGTGCACGAGCAGTACGCCAACCCTCGCGCGACGCAGAAGTTTCTCGACGACGCTCAGGTCAACGTCGAGGCTTGGCTCGCGAAGAAGGTCGCGGCCAAGCTCGGCCGCCGCGAGGCGACGGCATTCGTGCTCGGTACCGGCGTCGCGCAGCCCCGCGGCTTTATGACGTACGCCGCCGGGACGCCGACCAAGTCGGCGTGGAACAAGATCGCCCAGGTGAACTCCGGCGCGGCCGGCGCGTTCGCCACAACAGCGCCCGGCGACAAGCTGATCGACCTGGTGTTCGGGCTCAAGGCGGCCTACCGGGGCAACGCGTCGTGGGCGATGGCCCGCTCCACGGTTGCCGAGGCCCGCAAGCTCAAGGACGGGCAGAGCAACTACCTCTGGCAGCCCGATTTCGCGGCCCGCCAGGGGGGCTCGCTGCTGGGCTTCCCGATCGCGGAATGCGAGGACGTCGCGGCGATGGCGGCCAACAGCCTCTCGATCGCGTTCGGCGATTTCAAGGAGGCCTACCAGATCGTGGACCACACGGTCGGCATCCGCGTGCTGCGCGACCCGTTCACGGACAAGCCGTACGTGCGGTTCTACACCACGAAGAGAGTCGGCGGCGACGTCGTCAACTTCGAGGCGATCCGCATCATGAAGTTCGCGGCCTAACCGGCTGCAGCAACACACCTAAACTGACGACAGCGGGCGGCGGCAGGACATCGCCGCCGCCCTCACTCTGACCTCAAAAAGAAGGATTCAATGCGAGACCTTTCCAGCAACATCTCAGTGGCGTCGTCGCTCGCGCCGGCAGCGCGCACCGCGACCGCCAACGGCACTGGCGTCGACCTCCGCGGTTTCGGGGGCGCGGCAGTCCTCATCAACCTCGGTACGTTTGCCGGGACAACCCCCACGGCCACGCTGCGAGTGGAAGAGTCGAACGACGATTCGACCTATACGGCGGTTGCGGCCGCGGACCTCGTTGGCGGGACAATCGCAGGGATCGACACGACCAACGACGAGGGTGTGATCGAGCGTAGCTATATCGGCGCCATGCGCTACATCCGCGTAGCGCTGACGGCGATCGCCGGCACTAGCGCCAGCCTCCCGAGCTCGGCCGAGATCGTCCGCAGTCACCCGGCTCAGGCGCCGGCGTAAGGAACCAGCTGGTGAAGGCGGTGCGGTGCGGGTGTCTCCCGCGCCCCACCGCCGGATCCGGCGGCGCCCACCCCAGCAATGGGACTCTCCCTCGTCACCGCCCCGGCCGCCGAGCCAGTCACGCTGGCCGAGGCGAAGCTCCACCTCCGCCAGGAGGACAGCACCGCCGACGACACGCTGATCACCGCGCTGATCGTCGCCGCCAGGGAGAACGTCGAGCAATTCACCAGGCGAGCGCTGATCGAGCAGACGTGGAAGCTGTGGCTCGACGAATTTCCGTCGAGCGGAGTCATCTACCTGCCCAAGTCTCCGCTCCGGAGCGTCGTCGCAGTCACCTACGTGGACGGCGCTGGCGCCGTCCAGACGCTGGCCACGACGGAGTACGCGATCGACACGGCTGCCACGCCCGGACGGATCTACCTCGCGTACGACAAGAGCTGGCCGAGCACCCGCGCGATCCAGGACGCGGTCCGGGTCGAGTTCAAGGGTGGCTACGGCACGGCGGCGACCGCGGTCCCCGAAGGGATTAAGGCCGCGATGAAGCTGATCATCGGCGACCTCTACGAGAACCGAGAGCGCACGGTCGTCGGAACGATCGCGAACGAGCTGCCCGCTGTCGACGCACTGCTCTGGCCCCACCGTGTGGTGGAGCTCTGATGCGCGCGGGAAAGCTTCGTCACCGTGTAAGCCTACAGACGCCGGTCGACGGCGCTGCGGACGGGGGCGGCGGCCGCGCGGATCCGACCTGGACCAACGTCGTGGCGGCGCTCGCCGCGAACGTCGTGCCGCTCACTGGTCGCGAGGCGTTCCAGCACCAGCAGATCAACCCCGCGGTAAACCACCGCGTGGAGATCCGGTACCGCACCGGCCTCACCTCGAAGATGCGCGTGCTATACGGCTCGCGCGAGCTCTACATCGAGTCGATCATCGACGTCGAAGAGCGGCACCGCGAGATGCACCTGATGTGCGAAGAGCGGAGGGCTGCCTGATGCCAGCGATCCGCATGAAGGCCGACACCACCGAGCCGCGCCGGCTCTCAGGCAAGCTGTACGCGGTGGACGGCGCGGAAGGCTGGCCGATCGTCCGGGACGGACTTGCGGAATGGGAGTACGTGCCCGAGTCGAAAATAGGGGCGCTCGCGGCCGCGGAAGCCGCGGCGGAACCGGCACCAGCGACGAAGGCACGTACGGAACGGCAGCAGCAGCCCCGTCTTCCGACCGAGGAGGAGATCTGATGGCGCGACGGTCGAAGACATACGTCGAGCTCGAGGGAGTTGAGGAGCTCCACCGTGCCTTCGCACGCCTGGAGCTCGGCGTGCTCCGCGAGGTAAAGGGCGTCGTGGCGATGAGCGCGGCGGAGATCGAAGCCGAAGCAAAGGCGCGCGTCCCCGTCCGGGCGGCGAATCCCGCGTACCCAGTCTCGAAAGCAAAGGCCGCGCAGCCGCGCGGCATGACCCGTGACAAGATCAAGACGATCCTGCGCGACGGCGGCCTCGGCGCGAGCATCGGAACCGCTTATTTCATCGCGCGGTTTCTGGAGCAGGGCACGAAGAAGATGGCCGCACGCCCGTTCCTCAATCCCGCGTTCCAGCTCGTGCGTCCGAAATACCTGGAGCGTCTCTCGGCGGCCCTCAACAAGGCTGGTCGTGAGGCGTCGACGGAATGAGCGGAAGCCCCGCCTTCGAGCTTCAGAAGGCCGTGTACGCACGGCTGAACGGCGACACCACACTGGTGACGACCCTCGGCGCGAGCGTGTACGACGATACGCCGGATAAGTCGAACTATCCCTACGTCGTGATCGGCGAGTGCACGGAAGTCCCCAACGATACGATGGGAACGACCGGCAGGGACATGACCCTGACCATCCACGCATGGAGCCAGAAGCCCGGGAAGAAGCAGGTGAAAGACATCCTGAGCCGGATCGATCAGCTGCTCGATCGCTGGACGCCCACGGTCGTGGGGTGGAACTCAGTGCAGATGCTCTTCGAGTTTTCGGAGTCGTTCCGCGATGAAGACGGCATCACGCGCCACGGCGTCGCTCGCTACCGCACCCACAACCATCAATGAGTCGTAGATGAGCTCACTCGTGCTTACCGATGCCAAGCTCTTCGTCGCCGGCCACGACCTGTCCGGACAGATGAACGCGCTCGCGCTCGACTATTCAGCCGACATGCTCGACGAGACAACGTTCGGCCAGACGACGCGGATAAACAAGGGCGGCATCAAGTCCGTCGTGGGCCAGCACGAAGGCTTCTGGGACGCGACTAACACCACGTCGGTCGAC
>JBKJQC010000088.1:0-4634 GCA_046593995.1 Polyangiales bacterium | reverse complement strand
CAGTCGTCAGTCGTCAGTCGTCAGTCGTCAGTCGTCAGTCGAGACGGGGGGCTCGCGGGGCTCGCTTCGAGTCGCTGCGGTGCGGCGCTTGCGCGACGGTATGACCGTGGTCATACTCTTGGCATGAAGGTCGCTGTCAGCGTTCCCGACGAGGTGTATGCGGCCGCGGACCGTGCCGCCAAGCGGCTCGGCATCGCGCGAAGCGAGCTCTACGCACGAGCCATCGGAGAGTACCTCGCAAGGATGCGCGCGGCTCACGTCACGGAAGCGCTCGATGCCGTGTACGCCAAGCGCCGCGCAGCGGTCGATCCCGTGCTGCATGCGATGCAGTTGCGCTCGCTGCCACGTGAGGATTGGTAGTGCAGCGCGGTGACATCTGGTGGGCCGATCACGAACCTCCGCGTGGATCGGAGCCCGGCTATGCGCGTCCCGTCCTGATCGTCCAGTCCGATCCATTCAATCGCAGCAAGATCGCGACAGCCGTGGTGGTCGCCATCACTTCGAGTCTGGAGCTTGCAGAGCTGCCCGGCAACGTCCGACTCTCGAAGCGCGCATCTCGGCTACCGCGTGAATCGGTTGCGAACGTGTCCCAATTGCTGACGGTGGATCGAGCGCTCCTCCGCGATCGCGTCGGGCAGTTGTCCGCGGCCACGATGGAGCTCGTGGACGCCGGGCTGCGCTTGGCACTCGGGTTGTAGCTACCCGTGCAGGGCGACGGCAGGCACGTTCGCACGCCTGAGAAGGTCGATGGGTCGCTCGTCACCGCCATGGTGGTGGAGCGCGGCGACGAAGGCGAGCTCGGGGTAGCGACGCTCGCGACCGACACGGTCATGAAGTCACGCCCCGATGCCCGAAGGCTATCGCAATACCACTCGTCGTCCATCGCTGGCTGCCCCCGACTGCTCAGGGATCTCGCTCGACGCGCTCGCGGGCGAGTGTCCACTCGGGCTCGAGGCCGAGGCGAGCGATCCACGCGTCGAGCTTCCGCCGGTCGACGAGGTCACCGGACACGCGGAGCATGGCGGCGATGTCCACGAGGTGCTTCTCGGAGCGGCCCTCCCTGAAGAACTCGAGCTTTCGCACGATGACGTACTCCGGCGGCGCGACCCAGACGTTCTCGCCCTCGACGACGACCTTGCGACGATCATCCAGCGCGGCGAGGTGCAATGGATCCGCATTCGCGAGGTAGATGTCGCCCTTGAAGCCGGTCGCGTGAGAGATCAGGTTGAAGCTCCCGCGCTGGCGCCGCAGGGCTTCCTGCAGGATGACCTCCTCCGGCGGACAGTAGTAGCGGTCGTCGGGAAACGCGGCGGCGAGCGCCCTCGCCATACGAGGCGGGAGCTCCAACACGATGTCGACGTCGTGGGTCACCCGAGGCTCGCCGTACAGCGTCGCGGCCACGCTGCCCGTCAACATGTAGCGGAGGCCGAGCGTCTCCAGCGGCCGGACGAACTCGAGGAAGAGATCACCCTCGGACATGCATGAACGCCTCTCGCACGCGCCGTTCGACCTCGTCCTCCGACCACTCGGGGTGCAGCGCGCGCAGGTGCGCGGCCTTCAATCGCCGCGCGGACCAATACAGGCGTTGGGCAGCTGCCCAGCGCTCGCCCGGCGTCATCCTGCGGAAGATCTCCGTCTGGACTGCAGCCGCCGACTTCGTCATGGCTCGTACAACGTACCATTCGCGGCGCTTTTCAGGCGATGGCATCCAGCCTCTCGTCTATCTGTCACCAGCGGCCGCGGCGGGTACCAGGATCAGCGCGATCAGAGGGGACCAGGGGACCACCCGCTGCTCCGCGCACGGATCACCCCCTTGGTGAGCGCGACCGTCGGAGCGGCGGTGCCCCGAGCGTCACGATCCTCGAGACGCGTCTTCCGCGAGCCGGCGCGGCGGCGGCCGCCGGCGCAGGGCCAAGGAGGCCGCGCCCGAGTGAGGATTTCGCGGCAGTCGCCGCTTCAGCAGTCCACAGATGTGGACGATTTCGTCCACACGTGTGGACTCTGCGATGCGCTGGCTGCGATGCGCTGGCTCCGATGACGCGAACAGCGACGAAGAAGACAATGGTCGCTGGCCTGGTGAAACAGGCCGAGACCGCGGGCGCGCGCCGCATGCAGCGGATCACCGAGAACTTCTACGATGTCGGCAGCGCACTGCGGTGCCCCGCAAGGCCACCGGGATGTGCTTCCATGCACCGCGATGGACGCCTTCAGGACGCCGGACGAGCGCTTCGCGAACCTCCCCGACTTCGGCTACGCGCCGCACTACGTGGAGGTCCCGAGTACTCCACGATCGGAAGACGGGGGGACGCTGCGCATGGCGTACGTCGACGAAGGACCGCGTGACGCGCCCGTCGTGCTCATGCTGCACGGCGAGCCATCGTGGTCGTTCCTCTATCGCAAGGTGATCCGCGGGGTCGTCGAAGCCGGCCTGCGCGCGGTCGCCCCCGATCTGATCGGCTTCGGGCGGTCGGACAAGCCGCTGCGGCGCGAGGACTACACGTATCAGCGCCACATGGACTGGCTCTACGCGTTCCTCGACGCGACGAAGCTCTCCTCCGGTCCCGCGATCAACCTGCTCTGCCAGGACTGGGGCGGTCTCCTCGGTCTCCGGCTCGTCGGCGAGCGGCCCGAGCTCTTCGCGCGGGTCGTCGCGTCGAACACGTTCCTCCCGACCGGTGATCGCGAGCCGCCGCCTGCGTTCTTCTCCTGGCGCGAGTTCTCTCAGACCGCGCCGGTGTTCCCGACGTCGCGCATCATCCGGAGCGCGTGCGTGAAGAACCACTCCGACGAGGTGTTCGACGCCTACGACGCGCCGTTCCCCGAGGAGTCGGCAAAGGCCGGCGCGCGACAGTTTCCACTCCTCGTGCCGGTGTCGCCGGACGATCCTGCCACTGCTGCCAATCGGGTCGCGTGGGCCGGTCTCGAGGCGTTCGACAAGCCGTTCCTCTGCGCGTTCGGCGACAGCGATCCGGTGACCGCAGGCGCGGACCGCGCGTTGATCGAGAGGATCCCGGGCGCGAAGGGGCGCGCGCACGTGACGATCCCTGGAGCCGGACACTTCGTGCAAGAAGACGCCGGCGACGAGCTCGGGCGCATCGTCGCCGACTTCGTGCGTTCGACCTAACGCCGGCGACGCGCCGCGATCAGCGCGAGCCCTGCGGCGAGCGCGAGGAGCGGTGCGCCCGTGCTCTCGGTCGAGCGCGGAGTGGTGCAGCCGCAGCCGCCGTCCTCTGCGACGGGCTCCTCGAGCGGATTGCCTGCGTCGTCGGTCGCGGCATCCGACGCCGTGGTCTCGCTCCCCGGAGCGTCCGCGGGCGTCGTCTCTTCGACGGCGTCCGCAGTGGAACCCGTGTCGGTGGCCGCGACGTTGGTGTCGGTACTGACGCGGGTGTCCCCCGGAGCCCCGGTGTCGTTCGCGACCACGGTGGTGTCGACGACGGTGGTGTCGACGACGGTCGTGTCGGCGGCGCTCGAGTCCGTCGCGGCCGAGTCCGCGAACGAGGCGTCCTCGATCGTGCCGGTGTCGGTCGCTGCCGTGCCGGTGTCGGTCGCTGCCGTGCCCGTGTCGGTCGCGCTGCCGGTGTCGGAAGGCGCGCCCGTGTCCGCGGCGCCGGCGTCGGGGTCGGGGATGCACGTCCCGCCTGCGCAGTACGCGCCCGCGGGGCACACGGCGTTGTCGTCGACGGTGCCGTTGCAGTCGTCGTCGGTACCGTCGCAGATGTCCTTCGGGGCCGCGGTGGCGCCGGCCCCACACGCGGTGCGGTTCGAGCCGTTGCAGATCCCCTTGCACGGGCCGAGGCCCGAGCAGTCACCGCGCGTTCCGTGCGGCTGCTGCCCTGCGGTCACGGGCGAGCACGTCCCCTCGTACCCTTCGATGTTGCACGCCTCGCACTTACCGGCACACGCGAGGTCGCAGCAGTAGCCGTCGATGCAGTTGCCCGACTGGCACTCGTTCGTTCCGGTGCAGGTCGCGGCGTTGATCTTCTTCGCCGTGCAGACGCCCGCCTTGCAGTAGTTCGCACCGAGGCACTCGCCATCGGTCGTGCAGTCGCCCTTGCACTTCGTGCCTTCGCACGGGTAGAGGCCGCACTGCTGCGTCTCGACGGGCGGGCACTTGCCCGTTCCGTCGCACTTCGCCTCGAGCGTGGCGAAGTCGGGGCCGCCGGGATCGACCGTGCAGCTCGCCGCGCGGCAGGTGGTGCCCGTCCCCGGGTACGTGCACTTGGTCTTGTCGACACCGTTGCAGCTACCGCCGCAGCTCGTGCCGTCGGAGTCGCACGCGGCGCGCGGGGCGACCGGCGCGCCGGTCACCGCGCTGCAGGTGCCGAGCTTTCCCGCGATGTTGCAGGCCTCGCAGGTGCCGGTGCACGTGCCGTTGCAGCAGACGCCGTCGGTGCAGTACCCGGTGCCGCACTGGTTCGCGGTCGTGCAGTTGCCCCCCGGCCCGACCTTCGCCTTGCAGGTGCCGTCGCAGTAGAAGCCGGTCTGGCACTGCTTGTCGTCGATGCAGGACGTCGGGCACGTCGTGTTGCTGCCGTCGCAGAAGTACCCGACGCCGCACGTCGAGGTCTCTGCCTTGCTGCTGCACTTGCCGTCGATGGACCCGCCGGCGGCGACGGAGCAGGCGTCGCACG
>JBKJQC010000048.1:0-4223 GCA_046593995.1 Polyangiales bacterium | reverse complement strand
CCTCTTGCGATTGGTGCTCGCCGAGCACGCGCTCGGCTCACCCGCCGCGGGCGCGCATGCCGCGCTGCTCCGCGACCGTCACGCGGCGTCGAAGCTCCGGGGCGACGTCGTGCACCGCCGCGAGGAAGCGCGCTTCGTGCTCTTCGTCGAAGGTCGCGCCGCGGACGCGCTCGCGCTCGCACGCGCGAACTTCGAGGTGCAACGCGAGGTCGACGACCTACGGATCCTCTTCGAGAGCGCGCTGGCCGCCGGTGATCGCGGCGCCGCACGGCCGGCGCTCGACTTCGTCCGGACGCACGGCGTCGAGGACGTCGCGGTCCGCAAGCTCGCCGCCGAGCTCGGTTCCACGGCGGGAGGAGCGCCGTGATCGGTCGCGCGCGTCTCGGCCTGGTGCTCGTCCTCGCGACGGTCCTCGTGCTCCTCGCGCGCCCCGCGCACGCGCACAAACCGAGCGACGCGTACCTCGCGCTCGAGGTCTCCGGCGCGATCATCGATGTGCGACTCGATCTGGCCGTCCGCGATCTCGACGACCGCGTCACCCTGGACCAGGACGGCGACGGCGTCGTTCGCTGGGACGAGCTCCGCGCCGCGCACCCGAGCATCGCCGCGCTCGTGCGCTCGGGCCTGCGGCTCGCGTCGGAGAGCGGCCCGTGCGCGCTCGAGGTGCTCGATCAGCGGGTGATCGACCACTCCGACGGCGGCTACTCGGTCCTCCGCGCCACCGCTCGGTGCGCCGCACCGGTTCGGCGGATCGAGGTCTCCTACGACCTGTTCTTCGCCGAGGATCCCCAGCATCGTTGCCTCGTCCGCCTCCAGAGCGCTGCGGAGACGCACACGTCCACGCTCGGCGCGGCCGCGCGCTCCGCCTCGATCGAGCTCGGACACCCCGGCACGCTCCGCTCGTTCGTCGCGATGGTGAAGCAGGGGGCGGCTCACATCTTCGCGGGGATCGATCACCTGCTCTTCGTGCTCGCGCTGCTCCTTCCGGCCGTGCTGCGGCGCGAGGGAAACGTCGACGTACCGGTCGAGCGTTTCCGTGACGCTGCACGCGGTGTCCTCCTGGTCGTCACGGCATTCACCCTCGCGCACTCGATCACGCTCGCGGCCGGTGCGCTCGGCCTCGTCGATCCGCCGTCGCGCGTGGTGGAGTCGGCGATCGCTGCATCGATCGTGCTCGCGGCGGCCAACAACGTGTTCGGCTGGATCCGCGGCGAGACGTGGGTCGCAGCGTTCGCGCTGGGGTTGCTGCACGGCTTCGGCTTCGCGTCGACGCTCGTCGATCTCGGCCTGCCGCGGCGTGCGCTCGTCACTGCGCTCCTCGGGTTCAACGTCGGCGTCGAGCTCGGCCAAGCAGCCTGCGTCCTCGTGTTCCTGCCGATCGCGTTCCTCGCGCGGCGCTCACCGCGCTACCCGCGCGTGGTCGTGGTCTACGGATCGCTCGCGATCGCAGCGATCGCGCTCGTGTGGTTCGTCGAGCGCGCCTTCGCGATCGATCTCGTGTCGCGCGCGTTCGCGCGCTGAGCCATCACAGCTTGGCGAACGCCGCGAGGATCTTCGCTACCTCCCCTCGCGTGGCATCGCTCGGCACCGACTGGAGCAGCGTCAGCGTGGTGGCCTTGTTGACGTGGATCTCCCGATTCGGGACGGCGCCGAATGCCTTCGTCGAGGTCTCGCGTCCGGCCGCCGCAGCTGCAGCGTCGGCGTATTCGCAGACACCGATGGCGACCCCCGCGGCCGTCGTCCCGCTCACGCAATAGCGGGCGCCGACCGGCGCGGCGAGGTGCTGCTTCGGCGCGGCGACGACCCCCTGCGCGCCGAAGGCGGCGAACGCGTCTTCCACGCGCGGCGTACCCGTCGGGCGGCTCGCGAGCTCCTTCGCGAGCATCTCCCCGATCGATCCGCCGAGCCCTTTCGCCGACGGGGACGTCGACGCGACCGCCGACGACGGGGCGGCCGATCCGCTCATCGCCGCCTGCGTCGTCGCCGCGGGGGGCGTCGGTTTGGTGCCTTCACTCGTCTCCGCGGGGGAGCGGCACGAGCAAGCGGAGACGACGACGAGGAGCGAGAGCGCGCGGTGCATGGATGGCTGACGCAAGTACCCTCGGATGCTGCGGTACGCGAGCCGCTTCGCGCTGCGACGCATCACCCGACGTGGCGTTGATTGCCGGTCCAGCCGGCGGCCTACGGATCGGCCCGTCGCTTCCCCCGCGCTTGACGACATGGGGGGTCGCAGCGACAAGTCCTCATGCTTGCTTCGAGCGGAGCCGGGGGGCGCGACATCAGACCTGGCGTGCGCGCCTTCCTTTCGGCAATCGCCGCCCTCTCCCTCTGCGCCGTCGGGTGCGGGAGCAGCGTCCGACGCTTCCCGCTGCGTGATCCGCTTCTGGCCGACGACGACACGCTGGCACGCCCCTTCCCCTGCCGCCCGAACCCCGATCAGAAGAAGAAGGACGATCCGAAGGAGATCTGCACCCCCGAGGAGTACAAGTCGTCCTTCGCGTGGGACGCAGCCGACAACACGATCTTCCGCCCGGTGTCGCGCTTCTTCGCCGTCGATCCCGGCGGTGAGTCGCTGAACGTGAACGCGCTCGACGAGGTCCCCGACTCGGCCTGGTTCACGAACCGCATCGGCAAGAAGTCGATGACGGTCGCCGAGGTATCGAAGGGCTTCTGCGACGAGAAGGTGCTCGATCCCAAGGGCGCCGACGGCTCCTGGGTCATCGATCAGGGGAAGCCGAACGGTGCCAACCCCGGCTTCCGCGTGAAGGTCGAGGGTGTCGGCAAGTTCATGCTCAAGAGCGATCCGCCCGATCAGCCGGAGCGCGCGACGGGGGCGACGGCGATCGCCGCGCGCCTCTACTACGCGGCCGGTTGGTGGGCGCCGTGCGACAGCGTCGTGTACGTGCGCAAGTCGATCCTCAAGCTCACGCCCGGGCTCAACGTCACCGACAACTCCGGCGTGACGAAGCCGTTCGACCAGGCAGCGCTCGACAAAGTGCTCGACGGCGCGTCGCACCGCGGTGAGCTCGTGCGGATGGTGGCCTCGAAGTGGCTGCCGGGACCTGCGCTCGGTCCGTTCAAGTACGACGGGGTGCGCGACGACGATCCGGCCGACGTCGTCGAGCACGAGGATCGCCGCGATCTCCGCGGCGCGCGCGTGATGGCCGCGTGGTTGAACCACTTCGACACGCGCGAGCAGAACACGATGGACACCTGGCAGGCCGCCGACAAGAAGAACGCGACCGGCTCTCCCGGCCACGTGCGGCACTGGTACATCGACCTCGGCGACTGCTTCGGCAGCGAGTGGGCGTGGGAAGGGATCAGCCGGCGCCTCGGCCACGCCTACTACCTCGACTTCGGCTACGTGCTCGAGGACTTCGCCACGTTCGGCCTCATCGAGCGGCCGTGGGAGCGCGCCGAGCGCTCACCCGAGGGGAACATCTTCGGGTTCTTCTCCGCGAAGGACTTCGTCGTCGACGAGTGGCGCGGCGGCTACCCGAACCCCGCGTTCAGCCGCATGACCGAGCACGACGGCGCGTGGGCCGCGCGCATCATCGCGCGCTTCACCGAGGAGGAAGTGGCCGCTGCGATCAAGGTCGGGGACTACACCGATCCGAAGCACACGGCCTTCCTGATGCGAGAGGTTCGCACGCGGCAGATCCTCCTGCTGCAACGCTATCTGTCGAAGCTCTCGCCGATCACCGACCTCGTCGTGAAGGACGATCAGCTGTGCGGCGTCGATCTGGCGCGCGCGCCAGGCGTGTTCCCGAACGTCGCGTTCGCCTACTCGGCCGATGTCTCACGCGGTGACGATCTCGACCCGCGCACTGGCCTCGTCACGCGCGCGAGCATCGACGGCAAGGTCTGCGTGACGCTCACCCACGCCGCACCCGATGGTGGCGCGAACGACGACGACGCGTCGCGCTACATGATCGTCCACATGGCGAACGGTCACGCGAAGGGGCTCCTCCGCGCGCATCTCTACGATCTCGGCCCGAAGAAGGGCTTCAAGCTCGTCGGCATCGAGCGCCCCTGATCCGGACGACGCGAGACCCCTTCCGATGAACGGCGCGATCAGAACGAGAGCTGCAGGCGCGCGGAGATCTCGTGCAGCGTCCGGTTGTTCGCGCGCTCCGCCGGATCGGCGTTCGGCTTCGCTCCGGGCGCGGCTGCCTGGTTGCTGGCGTTCGGGAAGCCGACCGGGATGTCCGGGAACGTGTAGA
>JBKJQC010001258.1:0-3893 GCA_046593995.1 Polyangiales bacterium | reverse complement strand
GTGCGCGTCGAGGAACGCCTGGAGCGTGCCGACGGGGAGGGTGCTCGTGGGCTCGGTGATGTGGACCACCGCCGTTCCGCGCGCGTGCACGACGCCGAACGCGTGCGACCCGGACTGCGCGTCGACCATCGCGCGCATCGCGGCGAAGTCCGAGGTCTCGGTCACGCGGCAGCGCGGGCCGAAGGTCTCGCGGAGCGCGTCGAGGAGCGGACGCTTCTCTTCGAAGAGCACCCGATGGATGGGCTCGAACACCAGGGCCTCGTCGTGGAGGTTCACGAGCTCGACGAGCGCCCAGCGGAGCCGCGAGTCCAAGGGGGCGCCGTTCTTCTTCGCAGCTTCCCAGATGGTCTTCGCCGTCGCGAGCGAGTGATTGCCGTCGCCCATCGCGTGGAGCAGCACCGGCGTGCCCTCGGGGACGGCGCACTTGCGGGCGAACTCCGCCGGGCTCGCGAGCGCCTCGATCGCGCGCACGACCCCGGCCTCGAGCGCGCCGTCGTCGACGAGGTGGCCGCGCACGTGCCCCGAGCCGAGCATCAGCTCGACGTCGTACAACGGCGGAGTCTGGTCACGGAGCGCGCGGAGCGGACCGAGGACGGTGTCGCCGGGATCGTCGAGCAGCACCATGATGTGCGGCAGCTCGATCGTCGCGCCCTCGCGGATGCGGACGCGAGGCGGGATGCGATCGAGGATCGTGCCCTCGGTCGCGCGGATCGGGCTCGTCGAGCCCTTCGTGAAGTCGTACTGCTCGAGATCGAGGCACGCCATCAGCCCCCGGCGCACGTGCTTCCCGCCGACTCCCGTGTCGACCGTGCGCTCGAGGTAGACGAAGCCGGTCCGCTCCACGAACAGCCCATCGTCGAGGTAGCGGCGCATCGTCTCGCGGATGCGCGCGATGCGCACGTCGGGATCGGGCTCCGAGAGGAACACCTCGGGATACGTGAGGTGCAGCGTCGACGGCGCGTCGCCGACGATTGCCGCGACCTTCTCCCAGTACTCGGGCTCCGACGTGTACTGATCGCACGCGATCACGGCCCACTTGTGGAGATCGCGGCTGGGCTCGGGCAGCAGGATCTCGGGGACGCCGAGGGCGATCGACGGGTGGGTGCGCATGGCGGACGCATAGCTCCGAAGCACTCAGGCCACGAGACCCGGCTGGTGCCGCTCCTGCGACCGTCAACGGAGACCGGCGACCTTCAGGTACACCTCCAGGAGCGGAAGCCTCCCCGGCACACTCGCGAGCGCGATCGAGGCGTCGCCGCGTACGTCAGTCAACAGCCACACCCCATCGTCGCGGCGCACGTGGTGCTCGATGAACCGCTCGGTCTGCGAGATCACGAGGTACTCGCGGAGGGACGGGATCTGCCGGTAGTGCGCGAACTTGCCACCGCGGTCCCAATCCTCGGTCGACTCCGACGCCACCTCGACGAGCAGCAGTGGATTCACGATCGCGTGCTCGATCTTCTTCGACCGCTGCACCTCGCCGCACACGATCGTGACGTCGGGATAGGTATACAGACCGGTCGCCTCGATCACGACCTTGGCATCGGACGTGAACACCTGGAAGGGCCGATCGCGCAGAACGCCACGGAGGTGGCCGATGACGTTACCGGCGATCGCCGCGTGCTCCAGTGAGCCGCCGGCCATCGCGAAGACCTCGCCGTCGAGGTACTCGTGACGCACGTCACCCTCGGCCTCCAAGGCGAGGTACTCGTCGAAGCTCATCCGACGCGCCGGATCCATCCACAGCAGCATAGCGCTACGGAGACCGCGACCGCGCGGGAGCGCGGTCTTACAAGGCGAGGGAGAGCGACGCGAAGAGCGTTCGGCCGTTCTGCAGGATCGATCGCTGCCGGAACTCGACGCTCGCGGGCGTAGACCAGCGCCAGTCAAAGGCGTTGTAGACGCCGATGCCGTAGCGGATGCCCGAGCGCTCGGCCTCGCCGGTGAAGACGAAGTCCCACAGGAGCGCGGGATCGGTCCGCTCCTGGGTGGGATCGCCCGCGAGCTCGTAGCGATCCCAGCGCGGTCCCACGAACGTCACGCGCGAGGAGAAGAACAGCGCCCGCGCGATGACCGGGACCGCGCCGCGGATCGACGCGAGCCACTCCGGCGAGTTAGGGACCTCGCGGAGCGCTCCGTCGGAGTTCTCGAGATAGCGTGCTCTCTGGAAGGTGCCGTGCGCGGCCAGCATCCACCCGTCGCGGAAGTCGCGCCGGACCTCGAGGTCGACGCCGTTGGTCAGGACCGGCTTGTTCGCGTTCGTGTAGAAGCTCGGATCGGTGCTCGAGCCGCCGCCGCGCAGCGTGATGATGTTCGCGACGTAGTTGGTCCAGAGCGAGCTCGTCGCGACGACCGTCGACGAGAAGCGATGCGAGACCTCGAGCTCGCCCGAGTACACGTCCTCCGGCTTCAGATCCGTCGACGCGCGCTGGGTCGTCGAGGAGTAGTAGAGCTCGTAGACGCTCGGCGCGCGGAACGCCTTGCCGCCGAGGAGCTTCACGATGCCGTCGGCCCACGGCCGCCCGATGAAGGCAAGACGGGGGTTGAGCGATGCGCCGAACGTCGAGTACCAGTCGAGGCGCACGCCGGCGGAGGTCTTGAAGCGCGGGGAGGGGGCGACGTCGGCGAGGAGATAGCCGGCGCTGACCACGTAGGGATCGTTGCGCGAGAGCGTGGTCTGCGTCTCGTCGAACCCGGTCTGCTGCGTCCTGAAGTGGCGGATCAGCTCGCCGCCGAACGTGACGCGGAGGAGCTTCCCGCTGGCGACGGCGAAGCGTTGCTCGAGGCCGGCCCAGTACCCGGTGTAGCGATCGACGGTGAGGCCGCCGTCGACGGGCTCGTACGCATAGGTCCCGCGGAAGTCGTAGAGGTTCGCGTGCGCGCGGCTGAACGACTGGAACGACTCGGAGACCTGCGGCTCGTAGCGCGCTTCGACGAAGGCGCGCCGATCGCGGAAGGTCGTGCGCGCGTCGCCGAGGATGGTCTCGAACGCGGCGGTCGGGAGGACCTTCTTCCGTTCGTTGAAGAACCACTGCACGGTGAGCGACTTCCACCACGCGCGACCGCTCGTGGTGCCGGCCTCGAAGGTATCGAGCCCGCGGACGTGGCCGTCGGGCAGCGCCGGGGTCGCGAGCTCGGGGAAGAAGAAGTCGCGCCCGAAGCCGCGGGCGCCGGCGAACGACGTCCACACGCCCGAGTCGGGACCGAGCCGCACGTTGGCCGAGACGCGCGCGCGTGCGACGGAGTCCTGGACGGTGGAGACGCCGCCATCGACGCGGGTCGGCGCGCCGCGGCTGCGGGTCACGAGGTTGATCACGCCGAAGAAGGCGCCGGTGCCGTAGAGCACCGAGCCCGGGCCGCGGATCACCTCGATGCGCTCCACGTCGTCGATGTCGCTCCGCGCGTCGAAGCCGGTGAACGAGCTCCCGATGTAGTTGTCGTTGGCGGGGTGACCGTCGACGAGCACGAGCACGCGGTTGCCGTAGTCGCCGAGCCGGGAGAAGCCGCGGAACCCCACGGTGACGTAGTGACGATCGTCCGAGAGGTACACGCCGCGCACGCCGCGTACCGCCTCGGCGATCGTCGGGTACCCCATGCCGCGCAGCTCGACGCTCGGGATGATCGAGACCGACGACGGCGCCTCCTCGACCGACTCCTCGGTGCGTGATGCAGCCGTGACCTCGGAGACCTCGGTCAGCGTGGCGTCGATGCGCGCCTGCGAGCCCATGCTCACCGTGATCTTCTGCTGGACGGCCTTGAAACCGCTCCGCGAGATGGTCATGACGTGCTGCCCGACGGGGACCTGCACCACCGCGGGCGTGAAGCCGAAGGGCTTGCCGTCGACCTCGATCAACGCGTCGCGCACGTCGCTGTTCACGACGACGGTGCCGGTG
>JBKJQC010001093.1:0-2928 GCA_046593995.1 Polyangiales bacterium | reverse complement strand
ACGGAGGCACGGAGGCGCGGAGGTTCGAGCCGTCTGCCGGTCGTGATGTCTCCGTTGCGAGGCTCGTGTCGCCTGCCAGGTGTCCCTGTTTTCCTCAGCGAGGGCGACCTAGGCGCGGAGCCCGCGGCAGCACTGCCCGACCTCCGTGTGCCTCCGTGTCTCCGTGCCTCCGTGGTTTCTCGGGTCTTCAAACCGTTTGTCGCTCTAGACCTCTGAGTGAAACCAACGGGCTGCCGCGACGTCCTCTCCCTCGGATGTCGAAGCGCCAAGCACTCCTCCTCGCCGCGCTCGCCGTTGGCTGCGGCGCAGGCGCCTACGCGGTCCGGCCCAAGCCCGCGCCGCCGAGCGCGGCCGTGGCGGCGCCCTCGCCGGTGCCGCGTCCGTATGCGAAGAAGGCCGAGCTCCCGAAGCTCGAGGACCGCAGCGTCGCGCCCGGGTTCGCCACCGCGCGGGGCTGGCTGAACGTCACCCGTCCGCCGACCGAGAAGGATCTCCGCGGTCGCGTGGTCGTCGTCGACTTCTGGACCTCGTGCTGCATAAACTGCATGCACGCGCTGCCCGTGCTCGCGCGCCTCGAGAAGAAGCACGCTCTCGATCCGTTCCTCGTCGTCGGCGTGCACACGCAGAAGTTCGACGCCGAGCCGGAAATCGAGCGCCTGCGCGCGTCGGTCATCCGCTACGGCGTCACGCACCCGGTCGCGGTCGACGGTGATCGCGGGATCTGGGAGGCATGGGGCGTCACCGGCTGGCCGACGATCGTCGTGCTCGACGCGAAGGGGCGCGTCGTGTGGGCCGAGTCCGGTGAGCCGGACGAGAAAGAGCTCGAGTCCGTCATCGAGAGCGCGCTCGCCGAGGGGCAGGCCGACGGGGTGCTCGCGAAGGACGCAGCGACCTTCCTCGGCCGCGAGATCGACACGGATCATCCCCTCGCCTTTCCCGAGAAGATCGCGAAGATCCCCGGCGGCTACGCCATCGCGGACAGCGGCCACGATCGCCTCGTGCTCGTGGACGACGCTGGGAAGGTCACCGACGTGGTGGGCTCCGGCCGCGGCTTCGGCGACGGCACGTTCGCGACGGCTCGCTTCGCGCATCCGCAGGGGATGGTCGCCGTGGGGACCGATCGGCTCTATGTGGCCGACACCGAGAACCACGCGATCCGCGTGCTCGACCGGAAGACGAAGACCGTGACGACGATCGCCGGTACCGGCGCGCTCGGCACCGGTCGCCTCGGCCTCGATCCGCTCCCCGCGAAGACCACCGCGCTCCGTTCGCCATGGGACCTCGGCGTCGTGAACGGCACGATCTACGTGGCGCTCGCGGGCTCGCACCAGATCGCGATCCTCGACCCGGCGACCGCGACGATGCGCGTCTTCGCGGGCACGGGCCAGGAATACCTGTTGGACGGCCCGCGGCTGAAGGCGACGTTCGCGCAGCCGAGCGGCCTCGCGACCGACGGCAAGGATCTGTTCGTGCTCGACAGCGAGACGTCGAGCGTCCGCAAGATCGACCTCGCGAGCGAGCGCGTGTCGACGCTCGTCGGCAGCGGTCTCTTCGACTTCGGAGACGCGGACGGCGCTGGCTCGAAGGCGAAGCTGCAGCACCCGATCGGCCTCGCGTTCGGCGGTGGCGCGCTGTGGATCGCCGACACCTACAACTCCAAGATCAAGCGCATCGATCCGGTCACCGGAGAGACCAAGACGCTCTCTCCCACGAAGAGCGGCGCAGTGAAGCACGACGTCTTCTTCGAGCCCGCGGGCCTCGCGTGGGCCGGCCCCGGCACGCTCCTCGTCGCGGACACCAACCACGATCGCATCGCGAAGGTGACGCTCGACGGCAAGACCACCGAGTGGGTGATCACCTGGAAATAGCCACCAAAACGGCGACGGCCGACGATCTCGAGAGACCGTCGGCCGTGAACCGTCGAGCGTGACCGGCTCTCAGCCGTAGTCCTTCTCGGCGCGCTCCTGATCCTCTTTGCAGCGGATGCAGAGCGTCGTCTCGGGGCGCGCTTCGAGGCGCTTCACCGAGATCTCGTCCGCGCACTCCTCGCAGACTCCGAACGTCTGGTTGTCGATGCGCTCGAGCGCCTTGTTGATCTTGTCGAGGAAGCTCTTCTCCCGACCACGCAGGCGGAAGGTGAACGACTGGAGGTACTCGCTCGATGCGAGGTCCATCTCGTCGGGGAGATCGTTCGTGTCGAGGGTCATGTCCTCCTCGAGCGTCTCCTTCGCCTTCTTGATGATGTCGTCGCGCTTGTCCTCGAGCAGCTTGCGGAAGCGCGCGAGCTGCGCCTTCGACATGGTGGTGGTGACGGAGACGCGCTCTTCTTGTGCAGCGGCGGGCACAGCGGCGGCCATCCGCGGCAGCGTCATCGGCTCGGTGCTGCTCTCCTTGCCCTCCTTCTGGTCTTTCGCTTCGCGCGCCTCACGCGCGGTGACGGCGCCGCCGGGTTTTCCGTCGTCGGTGCGCGAGGGGCGCTCGGCCTTGGCGCCGTCGGCCTTGGCACCGTCCGCCTTCTTCGCGGGGGCGGCTGCGGCTGAGGGCGCGATCTTGGAGGCCGACTTCACGTCGGTCTTCGAGTCACGCGGCGGACTCTTGTCGCCTGCGGCGGGCTTGGCCGCCGGCTTGGCTTCGGCCTTCGCCTCGGCCTTGGCAGGCGTCTTCGCGGACGACTTCGCGGGTGTCTTCGAGGAGCTCTTGGTCGTGGGCATGGCCTCGTTTCCGATTTCCGCTTCGGGCCGCTGCCGCTCGTTTCCGCCCCGCGAAACCAGTTCGCGAAGCTCGGCACATGGCGGGTGGAGCGGACGGGTAGGCTGCCGTCGAATGGGCCTGTCTGGCAAGCCGATTCCAAGGCAGCGTCGGTAGCGTCACAAAGAGTCGCAAAAAGTGCGGTCCCGTAGAACGGAGCCGACTGAGCTGCGGCAAGGC
>JBKJQC010001081.1:0-5993 GCA_046593995.1 Polyangiales bacterium | reverse complement strand
GACGAGCGACTTCGAGACCGTGAGAACGAGAGAGGCCTTGCCGGCGGCTTCTCCTCCGACCAGCACGATCGCTCCGGTGTCTCCTGCGAGGCGATCGCGGAGGGTGTCGGCGAGCTCTCGGAGGGCGCCTGCGTCTCCGAGCGGCGCGCGCACGGCGAGCACCGGGATGCCTTGCAGCGTGCGCGCTTGCTCGAGCATCGCGTCGACACCGGTCTTGCCGCCGGACGCGTTGCCGCTGCCACCGAGGGCGATCTTCTTCTCGAGCTCGGCGACCTTCTTCTCGAGGGCGCGCTGATCGGCGAGGAGCTTGTCGACCTTCTGCGGGAGGACCGAGAGATCCGCGTTGAGGGCGCGGAGCACCGGCGCGAGGGCGCGGTCGCTCTGCCGGATCTCGCGCAGCGAGCTCATGCCGGTCGTCGCCTCGATGCGGCGCACTCCGGCGGCGATCGCCTTGTCGCTCACGACGTGGAAGAGGCCGATGTCGCCGGTGCGCCGCGCGTGGGTGCCGCCGCACAGCTCGACCGACTTGTACTTGCCGGCGTCCATCGTCAGCACGCGGACGAGGTCGCCGTACTTGTCTCCGAAGATGGCCATCGCGCCGGAGGACTTCGCCTCGTCGACGTTCATCAGCTTCGTCGCGACCTCGGCGTTCGCGAGGACCATCTCGTTGACGACGTCCTCGACCTTCGCGATGTCCTGTTCGCTCAGCGACTTGCCGTGCGCGTAGTCGAAGCGGAGTCGCTCCGGACCGACCATCGAGCCCTTCTGCTGCACGTGATCGCCGAGGACGTGGCGGAGCGCGAAGTGGAGGAGGTGGGTCGCCGAGTGGTTGCGACGCGTGGCCGCGCGGCGCTCGGCGTCGACCTCGAGCTCCACGGTCGCCTGCACCTGGAGCGCGCCCTTCACGAGCTTCCCGCGGTGGACGACGGTGCCGGCCGCCGGCTTCTGCGTGTCGTGCACCTCGAAGAGGGCGCCGTTCGGTCCGCGGATGACGCCGCGGTCGCCGAGCTGTCCGCCGCTCTCGGCGTAGAACGGCGTCTCCTTCACGACGATCTCGGCGTCGCCTGCGCCGGTGAGGGCCTCGACCTCGGCACCGTTGCGCACGAGCGCGACGATCTCGGTGGTGGCGGTCTCGGTGTCGTAGCCGAGGAACTTGGTGGCGCCGACGCGCCCCGCCACGCGGTGGTGGACGTCCGCGGTGGCTGCCGCGTCGTGCAGCTTCGAGCCTTCGCTGCGCGCCTTCGCGGCCTTGAGCTCCTCCTTGAACGACTCCTCGTCGGCCTTGATGCCGCGCTCTTCGCAGATGACGTTCGTGAGGTCGTCCGGAAATCCGTAGGTGTCGTAGAGCTTGAAGATCACCGGTCCGGAGAGGACGCGCGTGCTCTGCACCTCGGGTGCTCCGAGCGCCTCGTCGAGCAGCTCGAGCCCGCGCTCGAGCGTCGCGCGGAAGCGGACCTCTTCGCTCTCGGTGACGTCGAGGATCGTGCTCCGGCGATCCTTCAGCTCGCGGTAGTCCTCCCCCATGAGGTCGATGACGCGGTCCGCGACCTGGTGGAGGAACGGCTGCGCGATGCCGAGCCGGTGGCCGTGACGGATCGCGCGGCGCATGACGCGGCGGAGCACGTACTCGCGCTTCCCGCGCTCGGGAAAGACCCCCTCGCCGATGAGGAACGCGGTCGTGCGCGCGTGATCCGCGATCACGCGCATCGAGACGGCGTCGTCGTCCATGCCGCCGGAGTACTTCTTGCCGCTGATCTTCGCGGCCTCGTCGACGAGCGCGCGCAGGAGGTCGGTCTCGTAGTTCGAGGTCACGCCCTGCACGACGGAGGTGATGCGCTCGAGCCCCATGCCGGTGTCGACGCTCGGCGCCGGGAGCGGCTTCATCGTGCCGTCCGCGAAGCGCTCGAACTGCATGAAGACGAGGTTCCAGATCTCCATCCAACCCATTCCGTCCGGCGAGGGCTCTTCGCCGAAGGTCGTCGGATCGACGGGGCCGGAGCCGTGCCGAAAATGAATCTCGCTGCAGGGACCGCACGGGCCGGTGTCGCCCATCGACCAGAAGTTGTCGTCCTTGCCCATCCCGATGACGCGGTCGTCGCCCCAGCCGGTGATCTTCTTCCACAGATCACGCGCCTGCGTGTCCGCGGGGATGCCGCCCTCGCCGTTGAAGTACGTGACGACGAGGCGGTCCTGCGGGATGCCGTACCCCTTGGTGATCAGATCCCACGCCCAGACGATCGCCTCTTCCTTGAAATAGTCGCCGAAGGAGAAGTTGCCGAGCATCTCGAAGAACGTGTGGTGGCGCGCGGTGCGGCCGACGTTCTCGAGGTCGTTGTGCTTGCCGCTGATGCGGATGCACTTCTGCGACGACGTGGCGCGCTTGTAGGAGCGCTGCTCACGTCCGGTGAAGAGGTCCTTGAACTGGACCATGCCGGCGTTCGCGAACATCAGCGTCGGGTCGTTTCCGGGGACGAGCGGGCCGCTGGCGACGGCCTCGTGTCCCTGCTTGCGGAAGAACTCGATGAACTCCTGACGAACGGCGCGCGCGGTCTTCTTGGACATGGGCGGATTTCTCTCTCGGGACGGTCTAACACCGGGAGCGCGTCGCGTCGCGCCCTTCCGCGAAGGCGATCGGCGTGTAAATGTCGAGGTATGAAGCTTTCTTCGCGCGTGATCTGCGTGGTGCTCGGGTCGGCGTTCCTCGGGCTCGCCGGTTGCGGTGGCTCGACGGTCCTCGACCCGTTCGCAGACCCGGAGGACGCGGGCGAAGAGACTGCGAGCGAGGGCGGCGGCAGCGAGACGAGCGCCGGCGAAGACACCGGATCCACGGCCGAGGACGCGCCGGTCGCGAACGACACCGGACCGAGGCCGGACGGGACGACCGTGACCGACTCGGCGGCCGGCACCGACGCGATCGCCACCGACGCGATCGCCACCGACGCGATTGCCACCGACTCGATCGCCACCGACTCGGTCGTCGTCGACTCCGCCGTCGCGACCGATGGGCGCGTCGACGCGCCGGTCCCCGTCGACGCCGGCAGCGACGTGCGCGCGTGCAGCAGCTTCATGCAGGCGCAGGAGTTCGGTGGCCACTGTTACGTCCCGCTCAATACGCGCACGTACCTCGACGCGCGCAACTTCTGTCGAGACACCGTTGGCGGCCACCTCGTGACGATCACGAGCGCCGCGGAGCAGACGTTCCTCAACGGCATGCTCGGCAACCAGGATCGCTGGATCGGCCTCACGCGCGAGACGGGGACGCCGGCGACGGCCGCGAGCTACAAGTGGATCAACGGCGAGACGTCGGCCTACGCGAACTGGGCGGCCAACGAGCCGAACGGCAGCGGACTGTGCGTCCGGATGCTCCCCGGCGGCACGTGGGCCGATTGGTCGTGCACCAACACCGAGTACTCGATCTGCGAGCGCGAGTGATTCGGAGTTTGATCGGTCGCGCGCGCCCGCATATCGTCTCGCGCACGTGAGCGCTCTCCCCCGTCTCGTCACCATCCCGATCAGTCACTACTGCGAGAAGGCGCGCTGGGCGCTCGAGCGCGCGGAAATCGCGTATGCGGAGGAGCCGCACGCGCCCATCCTCCACTGGCGCGCGACGATGCCGCTGAAGACGCGCACCGTCCCGGTGTTGATCGCGACCGGATCGCTCTTGAAGACCTCGGCGGAGATCCTCCGCTGGGCCGACGCGCGCACCGCGAAGGGGAGTCACCTCTTCCCGACCGATCCAGCGCTGCGTCGCGAGGTCGAGGAGCTCGAGGCGCACTTCGACGCGAAGCTCGGACCGGCGACGAGGCGCTGGGCCTACTCGTACATCCTTCCGGATCCGCGGCGCGCGCTCGAAATCCTCACACCCGGCGTCCCGGCGCGCGAGGCCAAGCTCCTGCGCGCGGGTTGGACGCCGATCTCCGCGATGATGAAGCGCGGCATGAACGTCACGCCCGACGCGGCGCAGCGCTCGCTCGAGCGCCTGCGCGCGATCTTCGGCGAGGTCTCGATGCGCCTCTCGGCAGGGCAGAAGTACCTCGTGGGCGACGCGTTCACCGCGGCCGATCTCACCTACGCGGCCCTCGCGGTTCCCGCGGTGATGGCGCCGCAGTACGCGTGGTCGCAGGCGCTCGAGGCGCTCCCCGAGGGGATGCAGCGCGAGATCGAAGCCTTCCGCGCCACGCGCGCGGGACAGCACGTGCTGCGCCTCTACCGCGAGGAGCGACCGCGTCACGTTCCGCACATCACGCACGAGGCGTGAGCCGATGAGCGGGCAGAGCGATCGCGACGCGGACGAGCTCGCGAAGCTCGGGTACTCGCAGGAGCTCCTGCGCGAGATGGGCGCCTTCTCGAACTTCGCGCTCTCGTTCTCGATCATCTCGATCCTCACGGGCGGCGTCGTCCTCTACGGCCACGGGCTCAAGTACGGCGGCCCGCTCGTGATGACGCTCGGGTGGCCGCTCGTCACGCTCGCCACGCTGACCGTCGCAGCGTCGCTCGCCGAGCTCGCGTCCGCGTATCCGACCGCAGGCGCGCTCTATCACTGGGCGGCGCTCTTCGGCGGTCGCGGGTGGGGGTTCCTCACGGCGTGGCTCAACACGATCGGGCAGTTCGCGATCACCGCCGGCATCGACTACGGCCTCGCCGAGTTCGTCACCCCGCTCCTCGGGCTCCCCTCCGATCGCGCGCACGTGCTCCCGATCTGCGCGGCGATCCTGCTCTCCCACGCGATCTTCAACCACGTCGGCGTCCGCGTCGTGGCGAAGCTCAACACGGTGTCAGCCTGGTACCACGTGGCGGGTGTCCTCCTGATCGTCTTCGCGGTCGTCCTCTTCGCGCCGAAGCGCGACCTGCACTTCCTGCTCGAGCGATCGACGATCGCGAAGCAGGGGTACGCCTACGGGTTCGCGATCGGGCTCCTGCAGGCCCAGTGGACGTTCACCGGCTACGACGCGAGCGCGCACGTCACCGAGGAGACGGTGGATCCGCGGCGGAACGCGCCGCGCGGGATCATGCTCAGCGTCATCGCGAGCGGCGTCGTCGGCTGGCTGATGCTCCTCGCGATCACGCTCGCGATCCCCGACCTCGCGAAGACGGTCGCCGCAGCCAACCCGTTCGTCTACGTCCTGCAGAACGCGCTCGGCGCGAAGCTCGGCAACGCCCTGGTGCTGGTCGCGATGGGCGCGATGTGGTTCTGCGGGCTGTCGTCCGTGACGTCGAACTCGCGGATGTTGTTCGCCTTCGCGCGGGACGGTGGGCTGCCGGGCTCGGCGCACCTCGCCCGGGTGTCACCGCGGTTCCAGAGCCCGCACGTGGCCGTGTGGGTGTCGGCCATCGGTGCGCTGCTCGTGGCGGCCTGGGCCGAGGCGCTCTCGGCGATGACCGCGCTCTCGACGATCGCGCTCTATGCCTCGTACGCCGCGCCGATTGCCCTCGCGCTCGTCGCGCGCCGCGCGGGACGGTTCGGTAGCCGCGGACCGTGGAACCTCGGGCGCTGGTCGTCGCTCGTGAACGGCCTCGCGCTCGGGTGGGTGCTGGTCGTGACCGTCCTGTTCGTGCTCCCGCCGAACCTCCTCGCCGGAGGCACGTTCCTCGCGGCGCTCGTGCTGTTGCTCGTCTACTGGCACGCGTTCATGAAGACGCGTTTCACCGGCCCGCGCCTGGCGGAGCCCTCCGTACGCCGTACTCCAGCAGACGATACTGTACCGTGCGGGCGCTGATGCCGAGCACCTCCGCGGTCTTCGTCGTCGAGCCGCCCGTCGCGTCGAGGGTGGTGAGAATGGCGTGGCGTTCGATCTCTTCGAGCGTCGCGCCCGGGATCCTCACTCCGCCGATGGAGCCGCCCGCGTGGAGCACGAGGTGCCGCTCGTCGATGCGCATGTCGTCGCAGAAGGCGACGGCGCGCTCGATGCTGTTCTCGAGCTCGCGGACGTTGCCTGGCCACGCATGCGCGCGCAGCTTGTTCATCGCCGCGCTGGTGAACCCCTCGATGCGCT
>JBKJQC010000688.1:0-10752 GCA_046593995.1 Polyangiales bacterium | reverse complement strand
GCCGTCTTCGAGGCGCGCCACATCCACGCCGGCATGCGCGCCGCGGTGAAGGTCATGCTCCCCGATCGGAAGCTCAATCCCGCGGGCGAGAAGCGCTTTCTCAAAGAGCAGCGCTTCATGACCGACCTCGCCCACGAGCGCATCGTGCGTTGCTTCTCGATCGGTCGCGAGGATGCGGCTGCGGGTGCGGGTCCTGCCCAGCTGTGGGTCGCGTCGGAGTTCCTCTCCCGCGGCGACGCCGAGCCGCTCGCGAAGCGAACGGACGTGGCCACCGCCGTCGCGATCGTCGCCGACCTCTACGAGGGGCTCGCCTTCGCGCACGAGCGCGGGCTCGTGCATCGTGACATCAAGCCGTCGAACCTCCTCCTCGCCGCGCCCGATCGGGAAGGGAGGCCGCACGCGAAGCTCGCGGACTTCGGCCTCGCGAAGAGCTTCAAGGACGTGGGCGGCACGATCGTCACGAAGGACGGCGAGATCGGCGGCTCGGCGGCGTTCGTGGCGCCGGAGCAGCTCCTCGGCTTCCGCGACGTCGGTCCTTCCGCCGACGTCTACGCGGGAGCCGTCACCCTCTACTACCTCCTGACCGCCGACGTACCCGTGGTCCTCTCGTGTCCGCTCGATCGGGCGACCGATCCACAGCTCTGTCTCGCTGCGCTCGCGGACGAGCGCGTTCCCATTTCGGTGAAGCGTCCCGATCTGCACCCCTGGCTCGTGCAGTGGATCGATCTCCTGGTCGGGCGCGACCACAAGCGGCGAGGCCACGTCACCGCAGCCAGCGTCGCCGCGATGCTGCGTTCGTACCCCGGCTGAGCCGGTTCGGAAGGAAGATCGCCCCGCGGGCGTTCACGCGCTAGCACGTGCCAGTGCCGAGCGAACCCGGGCCGCGCGCCACTTCGTCGAGCTCGCGTTCGAAGGACGGCGCACGTATCTCGAGCAAGCCGTCGCGGCTCGACCCGGCGACGACCGTGACGGGGCACGCGCCCCCCCCGAAGACGAGCGCGCGCGAGACGAGCGACCGGCCCCAGCGCTCGCGTCGTCGTCTCGTCCGCTTCGTGCGGCACCTCGTGCTCGCCGGCGCGATCGCCGCAGCGCTCGGCGCGATCGCGCTCGCGGTGTTCGTACGGCGGATCGAGGCCACGCTCCCGAGCACGGCCGAGCTCCGTCGCGGGTACCGTCCGCCGCAGGTGACGCGGGTGCTCGCGGCCGACGGCGCAGTGCTCGCGGAGCTCTTCACCGAGCGACGCACCGTCGTGAAGATCGCGGATCTCCCGGCGCACGTGAAGCTCGCGGTCCTCGCGGCGGAGGACGCGAACTTCTACGAGCACGCGGGCCTCAACTATCTCGGCATCGCGCGCGCTGCGTGGAGCAACCTCCGCAAGGGCAAGAAGGGGCAAGGCGCCTCGACGATCACACAGCAGGTGGTGAAGAACCTGCTTCTCGACAGCGAGAAGACCTACTCGCGCAAGATCCGCGAGGCGCTCCTCGCGCGACGCCTCGAGCAGGAGCTCGGCAAGGACGAGATCCTCGAGCTGTATTGCAATCACATCTACTTCGGCGCCGGTCGCTACGGCATCGAAGAGGCGGCGCGCGGGTACTTCGGCAAGCACGCGAAGGACCTGTCGCTCGGCGAGGCCGCGATGATCGCCGGCATCGTGCCCGCACCGAACGCCTACAACCCGCGGAACGATCTCGAGGCGGCCCAGCGTCGACGCAGCTTCGTCCTCGGGCAGATGCGCGCGAAGAACTTCGTCACCGCGAGCGAGTACGACGCCGCCGTCGTCGAACCGGTGAAGCTCGCGCCGGTCGCCGAGGCGGGCGAAGAGCTCGCGCCGGAGGTCATCGAGCTCGTGCGGAAGATGGTCCGCGAGGTCGCCGGAGAGGAAGCCGCACGAAAGGGTGGCTTCACCGTGCAGACGACGATCGATCCGAAGCTGCAGGCCGCTGCGCGCGCGGCCGTGCGCGACGGGGTCGCGGCGTACGACAAGCGATGGAAGCTGATCGGGCCGTTCCCCGCGTATCCGCCGGACGGGCGCGATCCCAAGACGAAGAAGAAACTCCCTGCGCAGGAGACGGCGTTCGCTGGGGTCCCGCGGTATGGTCACGGCGACGCGTACGTCGGCGTCGTGACCGGACACGACGACGAAGCCCGCAGCCTCGACGTGCAGGTCGGGAGCGTGAACGGCGTGGTGAAGCTCGAGGTGAAGGATCGCTACGATCCTGCGGGGTTGCCGCCGAGCACGTGGGCGCCGAAGGGGACGCGGCTTCGGGTCTCGCTCCTCGCACCGCCGCCCGCTGCTCTGCCGGGAGACGCTGCCCTCGCGGTGGGCGAGGCGAAGGTGCCGCTGCGGCTCGAGCTCGGGCCCGAAGCGGCGCTGGTGGCGATCGACGTCCGCACGCGCAAGGTCCTCGCGCTCGTCGGGAACGTCGAGGCGGCGATGGGCGGGCTCGATCGCGCGACCCACGCGCACCGTCAGCCCGGCTCCACGTTCAAGCCGTTCGTCTACGGCGCGGCGATCGCGGCGCACAAGATCACGCCGGCGACCGTGATCGAAGCGACCCCGGGCGACTTCGGCGGGTACAACCCGAAGAACTCCGAGCCGTTCTCCAAGGATGGCCCCGTACGACTGCGCGACGCGCTCGCGGCGTCGATCAACCTCGTCGCGGTGCGGGTCGCGAAGGACGTCGGACCGCAGGCGATCATCGACTTCGCGCGCGCCGCGGGGATCTCCTCGACGCTGAAGCCCGACCTCGCGATCGCGCTCGGAGCGTACGAGGTCACCCCGATCGAGCTCGCTGGCGCGTACGCGACCATCGCGGCAGGGGGGGTCTTCGAGCCGCCGATCATCGTCACGCGCATCATCGGCCCGGACGGGCGAGAGCTGGCCCTGCCTTCGCGCGCGCCGCCGACGCGCGCTTTCGGGGACGCCGAGGCGTACGTGATCACGAGCCTGCTCACGTCCGTCGTCGAGAAGGGCACGGCGACCGGCGCGCGCGTCCTCGGCCGCCCGATCGCCGGTAAGACCGGGACGAGCAACCAGGCGAAGGACACTTGGTTCGCGGGGTTCACGCCGGACGTCGTGACCGTCTCGTGGGTCGGCTACGACGACGCGCGTCCCCTCGGTGCCAATGAGTTCGGCGGACGGACGGCGCTCCCCGCGTGGGTCTCGCTGATGCGCAAGGTGACCGACGGGCGGCCGCGCGCGGAGTTCCCGCGACCTGCCGGGATCGTCACGGTGAAGATCGATCCCCTGACGGGGAAGCTGCCGTGGCTCGGACAAGAAGACGCGATCGACGAGATCTTCCTCCAAGGTACCGAGCCGAAGGAGATCGCAGAGCAACCCGCGCCGTCCACCTCGAGCTCGATCGCGGTCGACGATCCGTGGGGCCTCGCAGCGCCCTCGACGTCGGCGCCGCCGGTCTCGTCGGCAAAGCCCTCGCCGGCGCCACCGTTGCCCGCTCCAACGACGAGCATCGCGCCCGTCGCGTCGCCGTAGCGGTCGAGTCGTAGCAACGCTGCCGCTCTGACGTGCACAGTTCTCAGCCGAGGACGCTCTTTGCGAACTCCTCGGCGGACGCGCACACCCACTCGATCTGAAAATCTTCGAGCAGACTCCGACGCGCCCGATCGAGCCTCGTCGTCACGAGGAACGATCGCGGCGCGTCGTCATCGTCGGCCTTCCGCTGACGGACCTCGCGCGCCTCGAGGTGTTGCCACAGCGGTGCCTCGTCCAGGCGCGTCCCCACGAAGACGAAGGAGCTCTCGAGGAGATCATTCGCGAGCTCCGCGTACCATCGATCGCGCGTGGCGAGCCGCTGACCGTACTGTGAGGTCGCGAACGTCACGCCTTCCGGTCCGTCGTCGACGAGGCCGTTGAGATGTACGACGACCAATGGGTCGTCGCCGCGCGTCGGAAGCTCTGGGCGCAGAGCGGAGACGGAGAGGATCGCGCGCGGCAGCTCGAATCGCTGCGCCGCCGCCTGCTCGATGACGTCGACGTTCAGCGTGTACGCGCGCCGCCAGGGGTGAGCGAGCCACGACTCGTACCAATCGGGGAGCGACGTCGGTTCGACCGTCAGGCGACGACGGAGCAGCGCGTCGAGCTCCTCGGGATGGTGGCGCAGCGCGTGGTGGAAGAGATCCTGGAGGACGCTGTCGTCCGGCTCCGCGCCCGCGAAGCACATCGCGAAGAGCGCCGCGGCGAGCTCCGCGCCGAGCGGGATGGTGTTGCCGTCGAGGTCCCGCGCGCCGCAGGAGAAGCCTGCGCCCATGAACAGCACCGCGCGGCGTCGCGCGAGCTCGTCCTTCAGATAGCGGCGCACGTCGCCGAGCGCGAGGCTCATTCTTCGTGTGATGCTCGCGTGACGCCCGAGGCTCACTGCGACGGCATGAGCGCTGCACATCCACGCGCTAGGCCATCTCGCGCTAGGATCATCGCGATGGACCTCGCGAAGATGCTCGACAAGTGCGGTCGGGAGCAGTGGAAGCTCTCCGACCTCGACTGGAGCCGCGTCCCGCGCAAGATGTCGCGCGACGACGAGATCGCAATCGTCCAATACTTCACCGACATGGCGCAGATCGAGCGTCTCGCCGGGGCGCTGTTCCGCGAGCAGGAGCGCAAGGTCGACGACGAGACGCTGAAGAAGATCTTCCGCACCTTCGTCGCCGACGAGGAGCGCCACGCGCAGTGCGCCGAGCGCCTCGCTGCGTTCTACGACGTGCACCACTACCGCGCCTACCGCGTGAACGTGCACCTCGCGGCGTTCTTCCCGCGCTTCATCGAGACGGTGCGCTTCATGCCGCCGGACATCGCGAACGCGTACATCACGACCGGCGAGCTGATCCTCGACGTCGCGCTACTCCGCTCGATCAACGATCACGTCGACGACGCGATGAGCCAGCAGGCGATGGATCTGATCAACCGCGACGAATCGCGCCACATCGCCGTCGACTATCACATGGTCGAGTACTACTCGACCGACGAATACGAAGACCAACTGAAGGCCGCCCCCCGCCCCCCCCTCCCCGAGCGTGCACGCGCCACGTGGTCGTTCGCGCAGATGATGTGGTTCGCCGGGCCCTTCATCCGCGACGTCTTCTTCAAGCCGATGGAGGTCGTCGATCCCTCTGGGAAGCGCATGAAGGAGGCATTCAAGCGCGTGCAGCTCCTCTCGACGAAGCCGCACGTCCAGCGCCGCCCCTTCGCGCGCAACATGATCCGCATGCAGACCGCGTATCAGCAGCCGCTCGTGCGCAAGGTCTTCGGGCCGCTCCTCGAGCGCGCGATCGGCGTGCAGGGGAGCGTGCTGGTGCGCCTCACGAACGACGTCGAGGAAGCGCGCGCCCGCAAGATGTCCTACGACGAGCTCGCGCAGGAAGCGCTCTCGGCAAAGACGCAGAACTGAGGAGCTCGCTGACGGGCGACCGCTGACCGCGCGCTGAAGCGTCAGCTGACGCCGGCGGTCTCGAGATCGAGGCCGCCGAGCGGCGCGCGTGGGATCCACACGTGCGAAGCCTGCGCGCCGACGAGCGCGATCTCCCAGCCGAGCGACGCGCTCCCTGCGATCGCGACCCCGCGTGGACCGAGGCCCGTCGCGGGCGGAGTCGTCGCGCGATCGAAGGTCGCGAGGGAGACGGCCGCGCCGTCCGGCGAGTCGTCGATCGGTCGCACCACGTCGAGCAAGAGCGGGAACGTCCCGTCCGCGAGCGTCTTGTCGAACGAGGCGTCGTCGAGCGGTCGGGCGATCGCACCGAGCTCACGGGCGAGGATCTCGGCGGCCGCGACCGCAATCGGCATCGAGCTGCGCACCACGATGGCGACGTTCGGCGCGAGGGAGCCCGGATCCTTGCTGCGCGGGAGCTCGGGGGGCGCCGCCTGGCCGCGGCGGAAGAGGCCGAGGTGCCCCATCCGATCGGACGCGATGGCGTCGACGATCGTCTGCACGATGCCTGGTCGCTGGAGCTCCGGCGTCTCGTTGCCGGCGCGCAGCGCGAGGTACGCGAGCGGGCCGAGATCGATCGGGCGCGCGCCCGGCCGCGGCGCGAACAGACCGTCGGTGAGCCACGCCACGTCGGTCTCGTACCGTTCGAACGCGCGGAGCGAGCGCCCGAGGTCGACGGCCCCCTCGAGCTCGAAGCGCACGACACGGCTCGCGTGACCCGCGGTGACCAGGCCCACCGAGGGTGCATTGGGACGTCGTCCGACGTCGAGCCGCGAGACCCCGTCCCGCGTCTCGAGCTTGAGATCGAAGGGGCCCGTGGGGAACACCCGGCGCGGTTCCACGCGCGCGATCCCCGCGAGCGGCGTCGCGAGCCTGCGCATGAGCGCGTCGGCGTCGGCGAGGCCTGGGAAGATCACACCGTGCGCGCCGTCGACGCGCGGAACGGGTACGTCACGGAGGGCGAGCCGCGCACCACCGACGCGGGCACTCGAGATGGAGCCGACCACGTCGCTCGGCCGCACCCAGGCCGCGAGATCGACCCGGAGCCCGTTCTTCGCCTCTTTCGGCGCGCCCACCGCTGCGCGTGGCTCGAGCATCCCGTCGATCGCACGCACGTAGAGCGGAGGGAACAGCGTGACGCCGAGCAGCGCGGCGACGAGGTCGTTCGGGGCGTGGGGATCCGGCGAGCGCACCGGCCAGGGCCAGCGCATGCGAACCGTCTTGATCGCGGCGTGCGCCGTGCCGAAGAGCGAGAGTGGCGCGAAGACCGAAAGCGCCGTCAGGACGTCACGGCGGCGCATGGTCACTCGGTGCCGACGAGCTTGCGGAGCGCGAGGCGCGCGGCGGCGGGCAACGTTCCGATCGTCACGACGTGCTGCCGGTCGAGCGTGAAGATCTCGCGCGCGACGTCGCGCAGATGGGTCGCTCCCAGCGCATCGTAGCGCGCGGCCTGCGCCTCGAGCCCGCGCGGGCGATCGAAGAGCACGGCCGCGCCGCTGATCACCTCGAGGTCCTCGGCGTGATCGAGCGAGCTCTCGATCGCCCAACGGTGGCGTCGCTTCGCCTTCTCGACCTCCTCGTCGGTCGGTCCCTTCTCGGCGAGCTCCCGCGCGAGCTCGATGCACACCTCGGCGACCTGCGGCACACGCTCGGGGCTCACCGCAGCGGCCAGATCGAGCGCGCCGACCTCGACGAACGGCTCCCAGATGGCGGAGCAGTCGTAGACCATCCCCGAGTCGTCAGCGAGACGTCGGTAGAGACGCGTCGACATGCCGTCGTCGATCACGCGCAGCAGGAGCTCGACCGCGGGTCCCTGCGGATCGCGCTCGCCGGGCGTGAGCCAAGACACGCGGAGATCCGTCTGGCTGCCCGGGGACGCGACGTGCTTCCGGCGCAGTCGCTTCGAGGGCTTCGACCACGGCAGCGCCTGCGCCGGCTCGCCGCGGGGCATTCTACCGAAGGCACGCTCGGCGCGCGTGAGCACCTCGTCCGGATCGCACGCGCCGGCGATCGAGAGGACCGCGTTGGTCGCGACATAGTGGCGCGCGAGGTGCGCGCGGAGCCGCTTCTCGTCGAAGCCGTCGAGCGCCTCGAGCGGCCCCGTGATCGTGTACCCGAGCGGGTGATCCCCGAACATCATCGCGCGGACGACGTTGTCCGGGTCGACTTGGCGCCCGGTCTCGTCGAGGTCGTCGAGGATCTCCTCGCGCACGATCCGCTTCTCGACGTCGATCTCACCGAGGCGCGGCTCGCGCACGACCTCGCCGAGCAGATCGATCGACTCGCCGAGCGAGACCGGCGGGCACGAGACGACGAGGTGCGTGTGATCGGCGTGCGTGGTCGCGCCGAAGCTGCCGCCGATGCGCTCGAACGCGTAGTTCTGCGCGTGCGCGCTCGGGTGCTTCGCCGTCCCGCGGTAGAGCATGTGCTCGAGGAAGTGCGAGATGCCGTTGTCCGCGAGGCTCTCGTGGCGCGCCCCGGTGCCGACGAACAGACCCACGGCGGCGCGGTGCAGCAGAGCGCGCGGCGTGACGACCACGCGCAGGCCGTTCGACAGCGTCGCTTCGTGAACGCGGACGCCTGGCTCGGCGACGGAACGCTCGCTCATTGCTCGTCGAAGGGCATCTGCTGAGGCGGCACGGCCTCGCCGGGTGCGCCCTTCTTCTCCCCCTCGAGGTAGCGCTGCTCGACGACGAGATCGCCCTTCCCGAGACCGTCGCGGAGCGCGCTCAGGTAGTTCACCTGGGCGTCGTCCCGCTTCTTCGCGAGGAGGATCCCGACGTAGGTGTTCTTGTCCTTCTCGAACTCCTCGCGCGTCGCCGCGTGGCGGTCCTTGAGGATGACGAGGTAGTGGTCGTTGCCGACCTTCGCCGGGCCGCCGAGCGGCGCCTGCGGCGTGAGCTTGGAGACGATGTCGAAGATCGGCGTCGGATCGTCGATGCCAGGGATGGGCATCGAGCCGACGGAGAACGGGGTCGACTCGTCGACGCGGGGCTTGTTGTCGGCCGTCGTCCATGAGGCGGGTGCCACGGGCTTCGCCTCTTCCGGCTTCGCTCCCGGTGCAGGGGGCGCAACGGGCTTCGCCGGAGCGGCCTTCGGCGCGAGCTCCGCGAGGACCTCGTCGATCGCCTTCTGCACGCGCGCCTTCGTCTCGTCGGCGACGACCTGCGCCGTCGCATCGGCCTCGCTCTTGCCGGACTTCTTCAGGTCTTCGACCTTCGTCTTCAGCGCGGCGTCGACGACGATCGGGAGCTTCCCCTTCATCGCGTCGTTCACCTTCTGCGCGGCCTGCTGCGCGAGCTCGCCACCGCGCGCCTCGCGATAGAGCGGGAAGGCGACGGCCGCGTCGCCGTCGAACCGCTCCTGCAGCTGGAGCACGTGATAGCCGTACTGCGTCTCGACGACCGTCGTCTCGCCGACCTTGAGCTTGGCGAGGCCGTCGCGGAACTCGGGGACGTATTCGTACCCGGCCGTCCACTCGTACTCGCCACCCTTGTCCTTCGAGCCGGGATCGGTGCTGTTCGCCTTGGCGAGGGCCGCGAAGTCGCCGCCCTTCTTCACCTGCGCGAGGAGGTCGTCGGCCTTCTTCTTCGCGGCCGCCTTCTGATCGGCCGGCGCGTCCTTCTTCGCCTCGATGAGGATGTGACGCGGCTTGAAGAGGCGCTTCTCCTGCTCCTTCGGGAGCGTGCCGGCGCGCGCGTCGACCTCGGCCTTGTGCTCCGCCGCCCACTTCGTGACCGCGTCCCTGTCGAGGGTGACGAAGTGGTCGGTGAAGAACTTGGGGTCGAACTTCACGTACGAGAGCGTGGTCGTCGAGCGCTCGTGCTGGAACTGCTCGAAGGCCTCGACGTCGCTCACTTTCACGTGCTCGGCGACGAACGAGAGCATGCGCGCGGCCACGAGCTCCTGCTGCTGGGTATCGACGAACTCGGTGACGTTCTGGCCGGTGGTCGCCTGCACGACCTTCTCGAAGGTGGCCTGTTCGAACGGCTTCTCTTTCGTGCCGAACTGCGTCCAGCGCACGCCGTCGGGGTTCACGCCGAGCTGCCGCATCTGCGGGCGGAGGAGGATCGGCACCGTCACATGCACGCGCCAACGAACCAGCTCGTGCATCACCTCGTCCTCCGTCACGCGGACGCCGAGGCGCTTCGCCTCCTGCTCGAGCAACGTGCGCTCGACGAGCGAGTCGACGGCGGCCTTGTTCCAGTTCACGCTGGGCACGTCGTACTGGCCGCGGATCAAGTAGCGCTGCGCGCGCCAGTCGCGCTCGTCGATGCAAGTCCCCCGCACCTTGGCCACGCACTTCTGCGTGAGGCCGGTGACCGGACCGTTGGAGTTCGGCCGGAACTGGATGACGAACACGATGATCACGGCGCCCAACAGGACGCTGTAGACGACGGACATCACGCCGCGTTTGCGGAACATATCGAGCATGGCGGGCCGGCCGACTTAGCACGGCCTGGCAGCGCGCGGAATTCAGCGCGCCAGGAGCTTGCGGAGCACGTCGAGCGGGTCGAAATTCGGCGACGCGCCACCGGTCGGCGGGAGCTCGGGCAACGCACGACCCACGAGCCGCAGCATCGGCTGCACGATGCCGAGTGGGTCCAACTGGCGGGCGGCGCGCGCAGCGAGGTTCACTGCGCCGCGCGTCGCATCGAGCCCGAGCGGCAACGCGAGCACCGCGGGCAACGGGCTGAGCACGACGTCGCGCAGGCCGACCGCGCGCGCCCAGTCGCCGGCGACGGCCGTCGTGATCAACGCACGGAACGTGGAGACCTCCGCGTGCAGGCCGACCGAGAGCGGCGCGTAGACCGCTTCGACGGCGTCGACGAGGTGGCGATAGTCGCGCCGGAAGTCGCCGGAGAGGAGGCCCATCTGCCGTCGCAGCTCCATCGGCCCCGCGATCACGTCGAAGCGCGCGAGCGCGCCGGGTGCGCGGCGGAGGACGATCGCCGACCACAGCTCCCCCTCGTCGTACAACGCGACCAGCATCGCCTTGCCGGGCTGCACCACGCTGTCGATCGCGCGGTCGACGACGGCACGCGCCGGCAGCGGCACGTTCTTCAGCTTGCGTGGCCAGCTCCCGATCGCGCCCTCCCCGAGGAGCTCGCGGAACGCACCGAAGAGGAGGAGCCCTTGCGCGAGCGCGTCGTCACCGCGGCGGACGCGCGCGCCGAAGCGCTCCATCAGCTCCTCGAGCGCGCCGCTGTGCATCGTCCACACGAAGCGGACGTTCTGCTCGCGCGCCATCGCCTCGAGATCCGTCGTCCACGCGATCGTATCGGGATCGACGCGGCCATCCTGCGTGTGCAG
>JBKJQC010000621.1:0-11941 GCA_046593995.1 Polyangiales bacterium | reverse complement strand
GTGAAGGTCGCCTTCCTCGACTTCGGCTGCGTGCGCGTCATGTCCGACCAGATGGTCTCCGGGATGAAGCGCGTGCTCCTCTCGAAGATGGCCGGCGACGAGGACGCGTACGAAAAGGCGCTCGTCGAAGTGTACGGCTTCGATCCGACCGACGAGGAGGGCTGGCCGCTCTACAAGGCGTACACCAACCACGTCATGAAGCCGCTGGTCGTCGACGAGCCGTTCGTCCACACGCGCGAGGTCGCGCGCGAGAACGTCGCCTTCCTCGTGCGCGGCGAGCGCAAGATCGTGTGGAAGAAGGGGGAGGTCCTCCCGAACCTCCCGAAGCCGATCAAGATGCCGGTCGAGCACACCTTCGTGAACCGCCTGCAGTGGGGCCTCGCGAGCGTGCTGGCCGGCCTCGAGACCGACTACAACTTCCATCGACTCTCGCTGCCGTGGATCAAGGGCCCGCGGAAGGCGCCCAAGGGGCTCGACGTGCCTCAGCCGGTCTGAACCGACGATCGTCAGCCCTCGTGTCCGTCGACCCCGAGCGCGCTAGCCTCGTGAGCGTGCCCATGCGGCTCGCTCGACCGGCGCTCGCCCTGGGTCTTGGCGTGGTGTTCGTCGCGGCGTGCGCGTCGGCCCCGCACCGGTTCGTCGCCGTCCCGGGCACTCATGCTCAGGGCGCGACGAAAGAGGGCCAAGACGACGCGCGCCTGAGCAACGAGGGGAAGCCACCCACGCTCTCGTACTGCCGTGAGGTGTGCGGGTTCGCATTCCAACCCGGCGAAGAAGTGGTCGCGTGCCAGCGCGCCTTCATCTCTGCCAAGCTCGAGGATCGCCTCCACTACCCGGTCAGCGCGATGACGATATGCGAGCTCCGGTGACGTCCGCGCCGAAGCGCGCGGCAGCCCCTCGGCAGCAGCGGCACCAGGGCGCGCGGCGGCTGGCCCGGCTGGTCGCAGGCGCGCTCCTCGCCGCGGAATCGGGCTGCAGCGTGCACCATGCCCCGTGGAACCTCTACGAGGTGTCGCTGCTCGACGACGCGAAGCCGGGCGCGGGAGGCGCAGGCGGTCTTCCCCTCGACGAGGCGACGTGCCGCGCCGGATGCGTAGCCAAGGCCGACACCGAGCTCCGTTGTTTCGCGGTGACCCAGCGGCAGCCGCCACCGCGCGCGACGCGCACGCTCGCGTGCTCGAGGGTCGGGACGTCGGTGTTCTACGTCGAGGTCGACCCGGCGCTGGCGGCGCGAGCCGATCCGAAGACCCGCGAGCTCGACCACGCCGCGTGCCTCGTCCCCTGCGGCGCCGAGAGCATCGACAAGGTCGTATCTTGCAGTTCTGAGGCGGAGCCCCCTTCGCCGCCGGCGGGCACGCGCCTGCTCCTGTGCCGGTACACGTACCCGGGGTGGGACGAGTCCGTCGACGTCCTCGAGCCGTTCCGTTCCGTGACCCGTCCGTTGCCGAGCGGCCGAGCGCCTGCCGGGTTCACGCATGCTCGGCCGCCGGCGCGTGACTCGGTCGGCGCGTACTTCGCGGAGGTCGCTCACCTCGAAGCCGCCTCGGTGATCGCGTTCAGGATCCTGGCCTCCGAGCTCCGCGCGCACCGAGCGCCCCTTTCGCTCGTTCGTCGCGCGCATCGTTGCGCGCGCGACGAGATCGCGCACTCCATCGTCACGGGAGCCCTCGCTCGCCGCTTCGGCGCGACGCCGCGCGCGCCCTCGAGCGCGCGCGGTGGAACGAGGCCCCTCGTCGCGATCGCGATCGAGAACGCCGTCGAAGGTTGCGTGGGCGAGACGTTCGGGGCGGCGCTGGCCGTGCATCAGGCCAGCAGGGCGCGTGACCCGTTCGTCCGGCGGGCGATGGTGCGTATCGCGCGTGACGAGATGCGCCACGCGAGCCTCGCCTGGGACGTCCACGCTTTTTTGGAAGGCCGCTTGTCCCCGCGCGAACAACGAGCCGTGCAGAGCGCGATGAAGGCCGCCGCCGACCGCCTCGCGGAGCAGCCGCCATCCCGCTCGAAATCGGTCGCCGCCGCGACGGGGCTGCCTTCGCTCGCCGTCTCGGGCGCCCTCGCGAAGAAGCTCGGCGAGCTCCTGTGGACGTCACAGGACGAGCGCTGCCAGTGACGCGTGGTACGCCGTCACGCGCTCGGATCGATGAGGAACTTCTCCCCCGTCGCGCGTTGCGCGTACCGCGCGATCACCTCCGGCTGCAGCACCTCGGGCAGTGAAATCGTCGCCGTGTAGTGACTCGCGAACGTGGTGGTCAGCTCCGCGAGCACACGCCCGCGCAGACGCGCCGCATCGGCCGGCGAGAGCTGCCGCTCACCGCCGGCCGTCACACGAGAAGTCAGCTCGAGACCGTTCATGAGTCGTTCGCCCCGTGATCATGCCCGTTCTCCCGGGGCGGTAGACCGTAGACCGTGAACCCGGTACGTCGACTGGATGCCGCGCGCGGTCCTCCTCGAGCGTGAGCCCGTCGGTGGCGGGCTCGAGCGCATTCGACTGAAGGTGGACGAGCACGTCGCGAAGACGCACGGGCGGCACGGCCAGTACTTCGAGATCACGCATACTTTCTCCGACGAGGAGCAGACAGAGCCGCCGGAGTCGGCTTCCGCGAAGGGATATTTCGCGATCGCGTCGGCCCCGGGCGAGCGCACGTGGGACGTGATCGTGCGGGACAGCGGCTCGATGGGCATTCGTCTCCGTCAGCTCCCCCTCGGCGCCGTGGTCGAGATCACCGAGGCGAAGGGGCGCGGGTTCCCGGTCGACGCGGTCCAGGGAAAGCCGCTGATGGTCGCCATCACGGGGTCGGCGATCGCGGCCACGCTCTCGCTCCTCGGCGACCGCATCGCGCGCGGCGACGCGCACCGGACGTTCCTCTTGTACGGCGTGCGCGACCGCGGCGAGGTCGCCTGCGCCGCGGAGCTCGCGGCGATGCGTCGCTCGGGGATCGACGTCGCGATCTGCCTCTCGCGCGAGCACGTCGACGAGCCGGGCTTCTACAAAGGGTACGTGCAGCACGTCGCACAGGACCGTCACTGGGAGCTCGCCGGCGGTCAGATCTTCCTCGCCGGCAACGACGCGATGATCGCAGGCATGCGCACGGCCGCGACCGCGCTCGGCCTCACGGCCGACGACGTATCGGTGAACGCATGAGAGCGCTCTTCTTCGTCGCGCTCCTGATGGGCGCGATGGGTTGCTCGTCGGCCGCCGAACCGGCGAGCGTGAACGATGCGTCCGCGCCCGACGTGTCGAAACAGGAGACGGCGTCCGACGCGGTCGCCGATGCGTGGGATGGGAACAAGTCGACGACCTGCGCGAGCACGTTCGGAGCGGCGCTGACCAATGCGTTCGGCCGTCTCGACGGGGAGGTCGTCGCGATCGTCGGCCCACAGGACACGCAGTGCGCGCTCCCGAACGACGATCACGTGACCGTGCAGCTCGCGATGAACGGCGCGGTCTACCGCGTCGTGGTCAACGTCGCGTCGACGCGCGGCACCGATCTCCGCGTGCGCCACGCAGTGCTCGATCACGCGCTGCCCATGCCGGCGTGGGCCCTCGGTTGGCATACCGACGTCACGCTCGACTACCCGACGACGCTCGACGCGCACACGACGACGATGGGCATGTTCACGCCCTACGAGATGACGCCGCTCGTGAAGCGGATCACCGACGCGATCCCGCTCGGCGCGAAGGTGAGCGCATACTCGTGGTCGTCGGGCGGTGCGAGCTCGCACATGGTCCATCGCAACGAGCGGAACCCCCAAGGTGACGGCGCGCTCGTCGTGAACGCGGACACGGCGACCCCGAAGTGGCTGCTGTTCCACTTCGACGGACAGACGTTCTGAGCCTGGCCTCGCATCACGCACCGCTGCCCATCTCGCTGGAGTCGGCGGTGGGTGTACCTTGCTCGACGTGCACCGCCTCACCACCGCGCTCGCCCGGGTCGTCACGAGCCTCGTCCCCTCTGCCGCCGTCCTGAGCGTCGCGTGCTCGGGGCCCCCCGCGCCTCCGATCAAGGCGGCGCCCCCGCCGAGCACCACGACGACCGCCCCCTCGTCGACGATCCCCTCGTCGACCACGCCCTCCTCGACGACGCCGCCGGTCGTGAAGGGGGTCGATCCGTTCGCGCTTCCCTCGCCCCTCGTCCTCGAGGACTTCTCGATCCAGGTCGAGCCGGGGCCCGAGTTCGACGCGCTCGTCTTGCCCCCCACGAAGGTGACCGGCGACGACGGCTACACGCTGCAAGCCCCGTCGGCCGCGTGCCACGCGTTCGTGCAGCGCAAGCCCGCAAAGGCGCCTTCGTGCAACGACGCGGGCACCGGCCTCGCCGCGCTCGACGACGCGTTCAGCAAGAAGGATCCGGCGATCCGCGACGCAGCGCTGGCGGGCCTCGAAGCGTGCGCGGGGATCCCGGCCGGCGTCGTGCGCGCCCTCCGCGCGGAGGTCGCACCGAGCGGCTGCGGAGACCTCCTCACGGAGCCGTCGCTCGCCGACAAGAAAATCGCCCCCGCGATTCGTCAGGTGCTCTTCGCGCTCGCGCTCTCGGCGCGGCTCTCGCGCGCCGTGCCGGATCCGCCGCCGCGTCCGAAGCTCGCGGACATGGACGACGCCGCGAAGTACGTGAAGGGGCCGCTCACCGCGTGGATCAAGCAATCCACGAACGCGATCAGCGCGTTTCATGCGCCCGCGACCAAGCTCACGTTCTACGCCCGCGCGCTGGGCGCAGCGTCGACCGCGAGCGCGTGGCTCGGCATGTACGACAAGACGTACGTCTCGGGGGTGGCGGTGGGCGTCTTTTCGGGTTCGAAGGCGGAGGTCGACGAGCTCCGCCGATCATACAACGCCGTTCTCGTGAAGGCCCTCGAGCCGTTCAGCGCTCAGGCCCTCGACGCGGGGACGAACGCGCTGAAGAACTACGCGGACGTGGGCAGCATCGCCGACGCGCGGCTCGAGTCGACCCGCAAGGCGATGTCGAAGCATTGGAAGCAGGGGAACCCGTTCGCGCCCGGCAACCTCCTGACGCCCGCGGCGCCTCCGCCCGCGCCCCTCGCGACCAAGGAGCAGCGCCTCGCGGTCGCGCTGCCCACGTATTACGCGGGGCTCCTCCTCGACCCCGCGCTCGCGAGCGACGACGCCTGGCTCGCGGCCGCCGCCGGACGCGGCATCCCCTTCGCGCACCGAAAGGCCTACCGCGCGATCCCCGCGCCTTCGGTCGACGGGATGCGAATCATGATTCGCCACCGCCTCGCGACCGGCAGCTACGCGCTCCGAGCGGCCGACTTCGACGAGGTGGCTTCGCTCGCGTCGCACTGGCGCGAGATCGATGGGGCGACGAAGGGCGAGGGGACCTTCTACCTTGCGCTCGGGCTCGCCCTGCACGGCGGGCCCGAGAATCTGGCCGCATACTGGAAAACGAAGTCGTTCGGTACGCTCGGCGACATCACCGCGCTCGACGCGTTCTCCTCGGCGATGCCCGCCGACGCGAACGCCGGCTTCGCGATGTTCGACGCGGCGTTCCTGAAGGGCCAGTTCGCGAAGGACAAGACCGAAGCGCTGTACCGAGACGTCGCCAAGCGCTACACCAAGGCGGCCGACCTGCTCGCCGACGCGAAGCAACGCGATGAGGCGAAGACGCGCGCGAAGGACAGCCTCGACGCCGCCGAGTTCACGAAGGCCAGCACCGCGGCGCCCAAGCCCTGATCGGCCGAGGCCGGCCTCGTTTCCGTGCGCGCAAACCGACTTACCCGGGGCGACGGCGGCGCGCTGCGAGCAGGGACGCGACAAGGAAGAGCGCGAGGTCGAAGCCCGGGCGGCCATGGCCCATGGCGCACGAGCTCGCGTCCTCGGGCGCGGGCGCGGTCGGCGAGACACAACGCCCGAGCGTGGGATCGCAGATGGTTCCGGCGACACAGTCCTCGCTCGCGAGGCACGACTCCTGGCACGCGGCGCCCTTGCACCGCGCGGGCGCGCAGCTCTGCGTGGTGCCATCGGCCCTGCGCAGCGTGACGCCGTCGAGCTCGCACGCATCGACGCGCGGCCCGCACTTGCCCGCGTCGCAGCGGTGTGTCGCTGCGCAGTGCGCATCGCTGGTGCAGGAGACCCGACACGCGAGACTGTCGTCGTCGCATGCGTAGGCTCCGCAGCTCGACCTCAAGGCCGTGCACGCCCCCTTGCCGTCGCAGCCGCCGGGCGTGATCCGTTCGCCGCTGCTGCAGCTCGCCTGTCCGCAGGCGAAGGCCGAGCCCACGTACGCGGCGCAGGTCCTTCGATCGACGCCGTCGCACGCCCGCGAACCGCACACGTTGGTCGCGTCGATCGCGCACTCGACGCGCCCACCGCGCGAGGGGCCGGTGACCGGCGCGCAGGTGCCGACGCTGCCAGCGACGTCGCACGCCTCGCACTGCCCGTCGCAGCGGCCGTCGCAGCACACGCCGTCGACGCAGAACCCGCTCGCGCATTGCTCGTCGAGCGTGCACGACCCGGCGCTGGCCGCGCGCGCGACGCAGGCGCCCGACTTGCACCACGTCCCCGCGGAGCACTCGGTCGACGAAGAGCAGGCCACGCGGCAGAGCGCCTCATCGCAGACGTACGGCGCACACTTCAGCGGTGCGTCGCCGCAGCTCCCGGCGCCGTCGCAGAGCGACGCGTGCGTCTCGACGCCGTCCTTGCACGCGTTCGCGCTGCACGGCACCGTCGTCGCCGGGAACCGGCACGCCGTCGCACTGGCGCCGGTGCACTGCATGCCGCACTTGGTCAGCGTCCCGCCCGTGCAGTCCGTGCGAGCGCCGCGGGGAGCGCCGAGGACGCTGCTGCAGTTCCCCGCCTTGCCGGGCTCGTTGCACGCCTGGCACTGACCGGTGCACGGCGAATCACAGCACACGCCGTCGACGCACTTGCCGGACTCGCACTCGCTCTCGGTCGAGCACGCGGCACCGAGCGCGCGACCGAACGTGATGACCGAGAGGTGCGCGCGCGTCGCGGCGTGCGGCGGATCCCAGCTCGCGTATGCGAGGAGCGCGCTGGCCACGCCGGACGACACCGCGAGCGGGGCAGGAAGGATCCGATCGGCGCCGAGGGCGGCGGGGATGGTGAACACCGCGGTCTCCTGCGTCCCCTTGTCGCTGACGCGCACGGCCGAGCGCACGCCGGCCGAATTGCGGTTCACGACGAGGAACATCGTGCCGTCCCAGACGATCCGTTGTTCCGCGTAGCGCACGCTCGTCACGGACGTGTCGAGCGATGCCGTGGTCGTGGCGACGACGCCGGCACCGGGCTTCACCAAGGAGAGCGTGCTGGACGAGCCGGCTCGCGCGGAGACGAGCACGGCGTCGGGACCGCATCCGATCGCTTCGCCGCCGACGGCGAACGACTCCGACACGGCGCCCTCGCTGGAGAGGAACGCGGTGAGCGGAGGGGTGCCGGAGGTCACGGCCCAGCCGGCGCCGAACGCGCACGCGGTGAGGAGGCTCGGCGCGCTCAGCGGCAGGACCTCGCTCGCGGGGGTCCCGTCGAGGGCGACGCGGCGGAGCACGTGACGACTGCGCGCGACGTCACGATAGGCGACGAGGAACCCGGTGCTCGACCCGGCGACCGTACCGGCCGGGGGGAAGCGATCGAAGGCGCCGTCGACGAGCGCGCTCGCGGAGCCGACCTTCCCGTCGCTCCCGATCGTGCGAACGATCGGCCCAGTGGCCCCTTCGGCCATCACGAGGAACACGCCCGAGCTCGAGGCCCCTGCGTGGATCACGCGCGAGGCGTCGAGCGCGATCGGCGTCGCATCGAGCCGCGTCGGCGGGTTGGTCGCGAGATCGAAGCGGGTCGCGTAGCTCCCGGCGGGGCTCTCCGACGTCCACGTGACGAGCGCGGTCGTCGCGGTCGCCGCGACGGTCGCGGCCCAGTGCTGGTTGCTACGGTTCGAGACCGGGCTCGTGACCACCGCGCTCCAGTCGGTGCGGGCGAGCATCGCATCACCGCGTTCGAGCGTGCCGACCACCCCGAGCTCCGTACCGGACGACGCCGCCGCGGACGCGTAGGCGATCCCCGTGAGCACCCTCGGCGCGGAGTCGACCGGCGCGAGCGCGCTCGTGAAGCGTCGGGCGTACGAGACCGAGGACGGCGGAACGTCGACGCGCCACGCTGCGGCGACGTTGGTGCCGTCCCACGAAGCCCACGCGCCGGTGCGCGACGCGGCGGTCAACGTCACCTCGGGGTCGAGCACGAGATCGGCGTGGACGACGCGGCCCACGGTCCCGGCGCCGACCTGCATCGTGAGGAGCGCCCCGCTCGGGATCGGCGCCGAGCGCATGAAGCTCGCGGTCGCGGAGGGCGTGACCTCGACGGCCGTCGCGTCGACCACGCTGCCGTCGTATGCGATGCGCACGAGGCGCGGCGTGTCGATGGAGCCGTTCCTCGCAGCGAAGACCGCGAGCCAACCCGCGCCGAGCGGCGAGACGTCCCCGAGGTCCGTGAGACCCGACGGCGTCACGGCCCTCGAGACGTCGATCCCGACGGCGTCGAGCGTCGCGTCGACGAAGCTCGCGTCGGGGAGCAACCGCGCACCGAGAACCTTCGTACCGCGGAAGAGCACCAGATAGCGCCCGTTCTGGTGCGCGAGGGCGAAGGCGTCTCCGAGCGGCACCCCGAGCGCGCGGGGCGGACCGAGCGTCCCGTCGGCGCCGATCGAGCGCGCGAACGCCCCACCGGTCGCGTCCTTCCACACCGCCAGGAAGTCCTGGCCGTCGCTCGCGACCCGGTAGGTCCTCGAGGTCATCGGAGTGCTCGAGACGACCAGCGGCGGCGCGTCGACGATCGTGCCGTCGCTCTTGATGCGCACGGCGAACAACGAGCGCGCACTGTTCGGTCCACTGGCAGACTCGAGCATCGCGAGGTACTGACCGCCGCCGTAGGCGACGACCGGTAGGCCGTTGCGCGGGAGCGCGGTGACGAGCGTGGTCGCGGCGATCTCGGTGCCGAACGTCGGATCGAGCACCGCGGGGTACTTCGCGGCGCGCAAGAGCGCGTCGGGCAGGCGATACTCGAGGTCGCCGCGCTCGAAGACGACCGGGATCTTCGTGCGATGGCCGTCGCCGTCGATGAAGGTGCCGTCCCCCGCGAGCAGCGCGTGATCGCCGAGCGCGACGCGGAGCCCGCCCTCGACCGAGTGCGCGCTCGCACCGCCCGCGCGCACCCGCACGATGAGATCCCCGTGTCCGCGTGGCTCACGCGCGAGGTGCCAGATCCGCTCGACGCCTTCGTGCGCGGACCGCACGCGCTCCGCCACTGCGGCGAAGGAGCGGGGCACCGACTCGCGACCGACGCCGCGCGACGCCGTGACCGCCGCGATCACGAGCACCACCATCGCCGGGCGCTTCATCGTGCGGTCCTCCTTCGCTTCACGACGAGCGCGAGGAACGCGACCGTCAGGAACCCGAACCCCGCGCGCGACCGAGCGCCGTACGCGCACCCCGAGTCGCCCTCTTCGGCGGGCGGAGCCATGACGCAGCTCCCGCTCGCGACGTCGCAGACGCCGCCGCTCGCGCAGTCCGCGCTCGACGTGCATCGCGCGAGGCACATGCCGTCGCGGCAGAGGGCGGGCGCGCAGCTGTCGACGGCGCCGCTCGGGCCGACCAAGGAGGTCCCGTCGTCGCTGCAGCGCGCCACTGCGACGATGCACTTGCCGCCGCTGCAGCGGTGCGTGCTCGCGCAGTCGCCGTCGGCCGCGCACGCGGTGCGGCAGGCCGCGGCGTCGCAGGCGTAGCCGTCGCACGCGATCGTCGTGGTCGCGCAGCTCCCGCGCCCGTCGCACGTGCCCGCCGTGTTGGCGACGCCCTCCTTGCAGCTCGCGGCGCCGCAGCTCGTCTCCGCGCCGACGTACGCGGCGCACGCGGTGCGGGTGAGCCCGTCGCAGAGACGCGCTGCGCACGGCCTGGTCGCGTCGATCGCGCACACCTGCCGCTTGCCATGCGGCGCGCCCTTCACGGCCACGCAGCTCCCTTCGCGCCCGGAGGCATCGCAAGCCTCGCATGGGCCGTCGCAGCGCGCGTTGCAGCACACGCCGTCCGTGCAGAACCCGCTCGCGCAGTCGTCGTCCGTCGTGCACTGTGCTGCGACGAGACCGAGCGGGACGCACGCAGATGCCCTGCACACGTGACCGGCGACGCAGTCCGCGGTCGTGGCGCACGACGCTGCGCACGTGGCTCCGACACAACGATAGGCACCGCAGGACTTCGGTGCGTCCTTGCACTTGCCCGCGCCGTCGCACGTGCTCGCGTGGGTCTCGACGCCGGCGGCGCACGCGTCCCCGCTGCACCCCGTCGTGCTCGGAGGGAACGCGCACGCCGTCCCGCTCGTCCCCATGCACTGCAGGCCGCAGGCAGCGAGCACGCCGCCGGTGCAGTCGGCGCGACCGCCGCGCGGGCGACCCTTGATGGGGACGCAGGTGCCCTCGCTGCCGGGCTCGTCGCAGGCGGAGCACGCGCCCGTGCACCGCGTGTTGCAGCAGAAGCCATCGATGCAGGCGTTGCCCTCGCAGTCGGCGTCGGTCGAGCACGTCTCGCCGGCGAGCTTGCGGAACGACACCAACGTCGCGAAGGTGCGCGCGTACTTGGGCGAGGTCTCGGCGTGGAGCACCACGAACCGCCCCGACCCGATCGCAGTAATCGCCGGCCGGTTCGCGATCACCGGCACCCCGGACGAGTACGCATAGCTCGAGAGCGTGCGCGACGGGGTCGGCGCCGCGACCTCGAAGGGAACTCCCTCGAGGGCGCCGGACCCACTGCGCAGCCGCGCGCCGCGGATGCCGTTGACCGCGCGATGCACGACCAGCCAGGTGGAGCCGTCGAACGCCACCGCGGGAGGCGCGACGCCGACGGCCTCCGGGAAGGTCACGGCGACATCGGGCTTGCCCGGTGCGAGGAGCACGCCGCTGCCCGTGTCGTGCATCACGAGGTACTGTCCGGCGCCGTATCCGATGGTGGCGACCTTGTGGCTGCCGGTGATCACGGGCTTCACCGTCGACACGAGCGCACCGCTGGCATCGAAGTAGTCGACGTCGTCGACCGGGGACTGCGCGAAGCTGCACGCGCGCGCCCATCCGACCCCATCGCTCGCGAGCTCGCTCACGCAGCCGCTGCGGCTCGGGGCAGCGACCAGCGGCTGCACCGTCCCGTCGGCGGAGACAGGGAGCGCGCCGTCGCGCTGGCCGATGAGCGCGCCGCTCGCGGACGCGGCGATCGAGCCGAAGCCGTACGAGGTCGGCGACTGCGTCGTGCCCGGCGTCCCGTCGGCCGCGACCGTGCGCACGACCCGCGTCGGGCCGCGCATGTGGAAGGCGGTGAGGAATCCCGCGCCGAGCGGAGCGACGCCGACCGACACGGGGTCGACGGTGTTCACGCCGCTCGATTGCGCGAGGAGGATCGAGCTCTGGTCGACGAGCGCGATCCCGTCGCCCGCGAACGAGAGCCGTACCGCGCGCCCCTCGTCCGACCCGTATTTGTTGACCCCCCACGCCGCGAGCAGCGTCGCGCCATTGCGCGCGATCGCCGGCGCCAGTTGGTTCGCCGGGTGGAGCCTCAGCGTCGACTCGCCGAGCAAGCTGCCATCGGCCTGTGCGACGCGGCGCAGCGCGAGGTGCGCGCGGTCGTAGTACGCGATGCCGAGGTCCGAGCCGGCGGCGACGATGTTCACGCCGATGTCGTCGGTCGATGCCGGCGTCGGGTCGAGCGTAGTGATCGTCGGCGTACCCGTGAGCGACACCACGATGCGCTCGGTGATCGGCAGGCTGGAGGTCAATTGGTGGTAGGCGAGCCGGAACTGTGTTCCGTCCCACGCGACCGCGGGGGAGGTCGTCGACGCGCCGGGGTGCAGGTTGCGACTCACCGCGACACCGTCGCTCGCGCGCACCGCCGACACACGTGTCGCGCGGTACGCGTCGCTCCCCACCAAGAGGTACGC
>JBKJQC010000585.1:0-2720 GCA_046593995.1 Polyangiales bacterium | reverse complement strand
GGCGAGCGGTCCGTCGAGGAACGCGGAGAGCGCGACGAGGCCGGCGGAGCGCGTAGCGATCTCGTCCATCGTCACGTACGGGCGGCCGCGCGGTCGGTCGAAGCGCCCCTTCGAGATCAGGCCGCAGAGGTTCGCCCAGCCGGTCGCGTCCTTCGCGAGGAGCACGAGCCCGAAGACCTCGCGCCCCATCTCGTACGACGCGCCGCGGGTCGGGGGGCGCTGGCCGTGTCCCGCCCGGCCATGATCGAGGAGGCCGTGATCGAGGAGGGGCGTGGTGCGGATGGTGATCTCGGCGCCGAAGATCGGTCGGAGGCCGACCTTGTCGCTCGCCTCGACGAACCGCACGAGCCCGCCCACGTCGTCGCGATCGGTGATGGCGAGGGCTTCGTACCCGAGGTCGCCGGCACGCTCCGCGAGCTGCTCGGGGAGCGAGGCTCCTTCGAGGAACGTGAAGGCGCTGTGGACGTGCAGCTCGACGTAGCTCATGTACCTGGACTATTGTTCAGTCCACAGGGCTCGCCGATCAAGGGGGCACGAATCAGGTATGTCCCAGCGAAATTCACAACTTGTCCACAGATCGCTGACGGAGAGGTCTAGGGTCTAGGGTCTAGGGTCTAGGGTCCGAGAGGAAAGCGAGACCGGAGCGGCAGAGCGAGACGAGAGCGAGCCGGGCGAGACGAGAGCGAGACGGGCGAGACGAGAGCGAGACCGTGATGGCGCCTTCTCCCGCTCCGCTTCGTCTCTCGCGCCTCTCGCTCTCGTCTCGAGCCCTAGACCCTAGACCCTAGACCCTAGACCTCTTCTCCTTGACGGCCGTTCAGCCCCTGCACTAGTCCCAGCGTCCACGTGGCCCGCACTCAGACGCCCTCCATCCCGCCCTCGCAGCCGCCTCCCAGCGCGGAAACGCCGCTGGTCCACGAGGCCCGCACCCGGTACCTGAACTACGCGCTCTCGGTCATCACCGCGCGCGCGCTCCCCGACGTACGCGACGGGATGAAGCCGGTGCAGCGCCGGATCCTGCTCACGATGCGGAAGGATCTCGGGCTCACGCCGGACGCGAAGTACCGGAAGAGCGCGAAGATCGTCGGCGACGTGATGGGCAACTACCACCCGCACGGCGACTCTTCGATCTACGACGCGATGGTCCGGCTCGCGCAGCCGTGGGTCATGCGCGCGCCGCTCGTCGACGGGCAGGGGAACTTCGGATCGTCCGACGGCGACTCGGCCGCGGCCTATCGCTACACCGAAGCGAAGCTGATGCCGATCGCGCTCGAGCTCCTCGACGAGCTCGGGAAGAACACGGTCGCCTGGCGTCCGAGCTACGACGGGACGCGCAGCGAGCCGGTCGTCCTCCCCGCGCGCTTCCCGAACCTCTTGGTGAACGGCTCGCAGGGCATCGCGGTCGGCATGGCGACCAGCATCCCGCCGCACAACCTGGGCGAGATCGTCGACGCCTGCATCGAGCAGATCAAGCACGGGAAGGAGCTCCTCCCGATCAAGACGCTCCTCAAGACCGTGAAGGGCCCGGACTTCCCGACCGGCGGCCAGCTCTTCGCGTCGCGCGCGGATCTCACGTCGGTCTACGAGACCGGGCAGGGGACGCTCAAGCTCCGCGGCGAGTACAAGCTCGAGGAGAAGAAGGGGAGCCTCCCGCAGATCATCATCACGTCGCTCCCCTACGGCGTCGTGCGCGGGCAGCTCGTGGAGAAGATCGCCGAGGTCATCGTCGGCCGGAAGCTCGCGCCGCTCACCGACGTGCGCGACGAGTCGACGAACGAGGTGCGTGTCGTCCTCGAGATGAAGAAGGGGACCGACCCCGCGCTGGTGATGGCGTACCTCTACAAGAACACGCCGCTCCAGACGACGGTCTCGATCAACATGACCTGCCTCGTCCCGCCGCCGCCGGAAGCGCCGAAGAAGCGGGTCCTGACGAATACCATCGACGACATGATGCCGACGGTCCCCGAGGAGACGGCGCCCGCCGCCCCCGAGCGGCTGTCGCTCGCGGCGATGATTCGCCACTTCCTCGACTTCCGCATGCTGACGGTCGAGCGGCGCCTCGCCTACGATCTCGGGCAGCTGAAGAAGCGGATCCACACGCTCGAAGGGCTCGAGATCGTCTTCGACGCGCTCGACGAGACCATCCGCATCATCCGCAAGAGCGAGGGGAAGTCGGACGCGGCGCAGAAGCTGATGACGCGCTTCTCGCTCAGCGAGGAGCAGGTCGACGCGATCCTCGAGCTCAAGCTCTATCGCCTCGCGAAGCTCGAGATCCTGGTCATCAAGAAGGAGCTCGAGGAGAAGCGCAAAGAGGCGAAGTTCCTCGAAGGGCTCCTCAAGAGCGAGGTGCGGCGCTGGGCGCTGATCAGCGACGAGCTCGGCAAGCTCAAGGAGCAGTACGGCGACAAGCGGCGCACCAAGGTGATCGGCGCGACCGACGAGCAGGAGTACAGCGCGGAGGACTTCATCGTCGCCGAGGACGCGACCGTCATCCTCACGCAGCAGGGGTGGATGAAGCGCGCGCGCGAGGTGAAGGATCTCGCGCAGACCCGGGTCCGCGACGGTGACGCCGTGCTCGGTGCGGTCGCTGGCTCGACCAAGAGTGCCATCGCGCTCTTCTCGAACCTCGGCGCCTGCTACGTGATGCGCCTGAACGACGTGCCCGCGACCACGGGGTACGGCGAGCCGGTGCACAAGTTCTTCAAGATGGACGACGGCGA
>JBKJQC010000310.1:0-2533 GCA_046593995.1 Polyangiales bacterium | reverse complement strand
GCCGGCGCGGCGCGACGCAGCGCGACGTGACGAGCCTGTGACCGGTGGGGACGTAACTCGTCACGCTCGCGTCTCGTCGCCGTCGCCGCGGTCTACGCGCGTTATGGAGATGGCAGTTGAAACAGAACCGTTCGTGGTGAATGTTTCCTGCCCCCAAGCGTCGAAGGCGGGCGTCCCCGCACACTTCGCGCCGACACAGGAAGTCCATGCTTCGCTCCCTTCGCTTCTCCCTCACGGGTCTCCCCGCCACGATGGCTTCCGGTCTCGTCGTGCTCGCATGCGTCGGGTGCGGCAGCTCGACGGACGCCGGCGCATTCAAGGATCCGAGCGCGGACGGCGGCCCGACGACGGATGCGGATGGCGCGGACGGCGCGACCGACGGCGGTCCCGGCGTGGACGGCGCGACCGACACGGCGAGCGACGTATGCGCGCCCGGCAAGACCGAGAACGGCGGCTGCGGGAAGTGCGGGACGCACCTCCGCGTGTGCAACGCGAACGCGACCTGGTCCGAGTGGAGCGCGTGCGCGAACGAGAACGGCGTCTGCGCCCCTGGCGAGGCCGATCAACAGACGTGCACCGACGGCGGCAAGAAGACGCGCGTGTGCACTGCTTCGTGCACGTGGGGAACCTTCTCGGCCTGCACCGGCGGCACCGTCTGCACCTCCGGCCAGAGCGACGAAGAGGCGTGCGGCAACTGCGGCAAGCGCCTCCGCGTGTGCAGCGCCTCGGGCACGTGGTCCGACTGGAGCTCCTGCAACGGTGAAGGGGTCTGCGCCGCGGGGTCCAAAGACGAACAGGTCTGCGGCCTCGCCGGTAAGAAGACGCGCACCTGCCTCACGAGCTGCACCTGGACGGACTTCAGCGCGTGTGTGGGCGACGTCACGCCGTGCACCAGCGGGTCGACCGAAAAGTCGGTCTGCGGCAACTGCGGCGAGTCGGTGCGCGTGTGCGGCTCCGACCTGACGTGGTCCGACTGGAGCACCTGCAACAACCAAGGCACCTGCACGATCGGCGCGAAGGAGAACGAGTCGTGCACGGCGGGCGGGCAGCGCACGCGGAGCTGCACGGACGCGTGCGCGTGGGGCACGTGGAGCGCGTGCCCGAACCCCGGTGAGCCGACCGAGCTCTGGGCCGCGAAGGGCGCGCAGCCCGGCACGACGACGAGCACCGCGATGGCGCTGACCATCGAGCGCATCCGACTCTCGGATCGAGCCGTCGTCGGGACGATCGCGCTCCCGATCGCGGCCGCCGGCGCCAACAAGCCGCTCACCGTGCGGAGCGACCACCTGGGCGAAGGGCACCTGCTCCGGTCGCAGGACGGCCACTACGTCACGCTCGCTGGGTACGCCGCCGCGCCCGGTACCGCGACCCCGGGCAGCACGTCCTCGACGACCATTCCGCGCGTCATCGGCCGCATCAACGCCGCCGGCACCGTCGACACGTCGACCACGACGACCTCGTTCAGCGCCGGCGCCGTCCGCGGCGCGGTCACCGCCGACGGCTCGTCGTTCTACGCGTTCGGCCCGCAGAACTTCGGCCTCGTGCGCGTCACGTACGGCGGCACCGGCGCGGGGACGACAATCAACACCGACGAGACCGGCATCGCCGACTTCGTGAACGGTCAGCTCTGGTACACGCGCGTCGCGACGTCCGGCGGCACGCTCCTCAGCTACTCCCCTCCGCCGACGACGAGCTCCGCGGGCACGATGGTCCTGCCGTCGGACACCTTCAGCGGCGCCGATCCGTGGGCCTTCGTCGCCTTCTCCACCACGGGCACGCCGCTCGCTGGCGCCGATCGCGTCTACATCGCAGACGCGAGCGTCGAGGGGATCCAGGTCTGGGTGAAGTCCACCACGTGGACCAAGCTGAAGACGGTGACGGTCGGCTCCGGCTACGAGACGCTGTGGCTGACGGGCTTCCAGCGCGGCACTGACTTCGTCATGTTCGCGACCGCGCGCGCCACGGCGAGCGGTGCGACGGCGACGAAGGTGGTCACGTTCGTCGACCCGACCGCGGCGACGCTCCCGGCCGTGACGACGGTGAAGACCGGCACCGCGACGTCGCAGTACCTGGGCGTCGCGTTCGCCCCGCAGTAAGCAGTCTTCATGGCGCGCCCTCCCACGACGTACTGGGACTACATCAAGGTCGAGCAGCTCACGGCGCTGCAGGGGGGGCTCGAGCCGGACGATGCGTCGCTGAGCAACGACGAGGTGATGTTCATCACCGTCCACCAGATCGACGAGCTGTGGCTGAAGCTCGCCCTCCGAGAGCTCGTCTTCGTGCGAGATCTCTTCGCCCGCACGCGCGTCCCGGAGCAGTCGCTCGCGTCTGCCGTCCGCGGTCTCCGTCGCATGGCGCTGCTCTTCCATCACATCGCGCAGCACTTCGATCTGATGGAGACGATGACGACGCGTGACTACCTCGCGTTCCGCGACAAGCTGTCGCCGGCGAGCGGGTTCCAGTCCGCACAGCTGCGCGAGATCGAGATCCTGCTCGGGCTCGAGGACGCGCAGCGCATCTCGCTCGGTGCGGA
>JBKJQC010000301.1:0-2733 GCA_046593995.1 Polyangiales bacterium | reverse complement strand
CTGCAGGGGTCCGGTAAGACGACCTCCTGCGCCAAGCTCGCGCGGCTCTACTCGAAGCAGGGGAAGAAGGTCCTCCTCGTCGCGGCCGACATGCAGCGTCCTGCCGCCGTCGAGCAGCTGAAGATCCTCGGGCAGCAGCTCGACGTGCCGGTCTTCAACATGCCGGCCGATCCCGTCGAGATCTGTCGCAAGGGGTACGAAGAGGCGAAGAAGCTCGGCTACGACCTGGTCATCTACGACACCGCCGGTCGTCTCGCGTCGTCGATCGCGAGGCGGCCGGCGGTGTCGTAGATGACGAGGTCGTAGCCGAGCTTCTTCGCCTCTTCGAAGCCCTTGGCGCAGATCTCCACGGGGCTCGCGGGCATGTTGAAGACCGGCACGTCGAGCTGCTGCCCGAGGATCTTCAGCTGCTCGACGGCGGCAGGGCGCTGCATGTCGGCGGCGACGAGGAGGACCTTCTTCCCCTGCTTCGCGTAGAGGCGCGCGAGCTTGGCGCAGGAGGTCGTCTTACCCGACCCCTGCAGGCCGACCATCATGATCCCGGTCGGGCCTTTCTCCGCGAAGGTGACGGCCTCCCCCTCGTGCGCCATGCGCGTGACGAGCTCGTCGTGACAGATCTTCACGAACTGGTCGCCGGCGGTGACCTTCTGGACGTTGCCCTTGTGCTCGAGCTTGACCTGCACGGTCTGCCCGAGCGCGGTCGACTTCACGCTCGCGAGGAAGCTCTTCACCACGCCGAGATCGACGTCGGCCTCGAGCAACGAGAGCCGCACCTCACGGAGCGCGGTGTCGATGTTCTTCTCGTCGAGCTCCTGCAGACCGGCGAGCCGGTTCTTGGCGTTGCGGAAACCCTTGGCGAGCGCGTCGAACATGGCAGCTGTTTTCCCCTACCGCGCGGCCTTTGGAGGACGGCGCGCGGAGGGGGGGCTTACCACGGCGACCGCGAGAAATCGCGGCTCGGACAAAAAGACGGCGGCCGTCCCGCGCGAGCGAGACGGCCGGTCGAGATCGGCCTCAGTTGCCGATGCGGCGGATCATGAGCGCCTCGACCTCGCCACCGGTGTTCGCACCCGTGTGGATGTTCGTATAGAGGCTGCCGCCGTCCAGTTTCGTCTTGAAGCTCGCGGGCGAGGTGTTGCCCGAGGCCAGGAAGACGACCGGTGCAGTTCCGGTGGAGGTGAGGGACGTAGCCCCCCCCGGGGGGAAGATGATCGCGTTCGCGTTCGACGAGTCGTGGATGTGCGACATCGTGACGGCGCCCGTCAGCGTGCCGCCGAGCTCGCCCAGATACGTGAAGGTGGTCCCGCTCGCCGAGAGAATCACGCCGAAACCACCGGTCGGCGCGGGCCCGCCGGTCGCGCCCGACACCACCGTCCATGGCGCCGAGTAGAAGTTCGCGCCGGCCGGAATGACCTGGCCGCGAATCTCACCCGTGGGATGCGCCGTCGTGTGGATGTTCAGGTAGATCTTGCCGGCCTTGATGTCCGCGATCTGGGCCGCGTTGAGGCCGAGAATCGCACCGCTCGGGGCTGCAACGAGCGCGCAGGGATCGCAGACCGTGCCGTTGGCGGTGCCGTTGTTCATCACCGGACCCGCGACGTGAGGCATGCCGGTGTGAAAGTGAATCTTCGTGATGTTCGCGAGCGGGATGTCCGTCGTGATCGTGTACGTCATGCTGCCCGTCGTCTCGTTCAACACGAAACTGCCGCTGCCGGTCGTCGTGGGCGGACCGCTTGGCGCCGGTGCTTCCTGGCCGGGCGTGAGCGTCGTGTAGAAGGCCGAGAACGTCGCCGCGTCGAACGCCGTGTCCTGCGTATCCTGCGCGGCGCTGTCCATCGTGTCCTGCGCGGCGCTGTCCATCGTGTCGTCAGCGGGGGCTGCGCTGTCCATGGTGTCTGCGCCGGGGGCTGCGCTGTCCATGGTGTCGGCGCCGGGGGCCGCGCTGTCGCGCGTGTCGGCTCCCATCCCGGTGTCGGTCACCATCGTGGTGTCCGGCATCTCGGTGTCCGTCGGCATCCCCGTGTCGTTGATCGACGTGTCGATGCCGGGCGTGTCGGTCGAGCCGTCTCCCACGATGCCGACGTCGTCCGGCGGGATCAGCGACTCGTCGAAGTCGACGATCAGCGAGCAACCGAATGCGGTGACGCTACAGGCAGCGAGGACGAGGAACCCAGAGCGGGCGAAGCGGTGCGGGAAGCGCTGGATCACGGCGGACTCCGTAAGGTGAGAAGACGAAACCGAAACCTGCTCCTCGACATGCGCCCCGTCCAGCGGGGCCGTGCGAATCAGAACTCGAAGCGCGCGCCCATGCCGGCCATCGTCGGGCTGGCGAGCGGAGCGAAGCTCATCTTGCGAGGCGCGAGCGACGCGGCCTTCGGCTCGTCACCGGCCGGGCGCGTGAAGAAGAGGACCGCGCTCGTCACGGCGAGCGTGATGCCGATGCCGAAGCCCATGTCGGAGATGAGCGCGTTGCGCGTGCCCGAGTCGCGCGCGTCGCGCGCTTCCTGGCTGCGGCCGCCGGCGACCGCGTCGTCGAACTTCGACTTGTCGCTCGAGGCCTGGAGGCCGAAGAACGTGCCGACGCCGAGCGCCACGATCGCGGCGCCGCCGGTCACGTAGACCCAGGTCATGTCCTTCTTGCCGGTGTCGGGCGCGACCGTCGTGGTCGTCGTGGGCGTCGTGTCCGTCGTCGTCGTGGGCGTCGTCGGGGGGGGCGGCGGCGGCACGACCTCC
>JBKJQC010000447.1:0-8838 GCA_046593995.1 Polyangiales bacterium | reverse complement strand
CGCGAGCGGTGCGTGCGTCGACTCCGTGTGCTGCGCTTCGCCGACGTGCGGCGGGGGCGAGACGTGCGCCGGCCGAGCCACACGCGGCACCTGCGCGAAGTCGATCGGTATCGCCTGCACGACGAGCACCGAGTGCGGGACCGCGCACTGCGTCGACGGCGTGTGCTGCGACAGCACCTGCGAAGGGCAGTGCGAAGCGTGCGACGTCGCGGGCAAGCTCGGTACGTGTTCACCGGTCTCCGGCGCCGCTCACGGCGCGCGTCCTTCCTGCGCCACCGATGCGAGCGCAATCTGTGGCGATCGTGCCTGCGACGGCGCCGCCGACACCCGGAGCTGCGTCGCATTCCGGAACGGCGCCGACGTCACCTGCGCGTCGGCGCGCTGTGAAGAAGACACGCTCCACGCGCGCGCTACGTGCAACGGCGCCGGCACCTGCGCGCGGGCGGTACCGAGCTCCTGCGTCCCCTTCGGCTGCGACGCCGCGGCCATCGCGTGCCGGACCTCGTGTGCGTCGGATGGCGATTGCGCGAAGGGGTTCGCGTGCACGCCAGCGGGTGCTTGCGTGCAGGGCGCAACGTGCTCGACGGACGGTGCGAGCTCGATCGCCAAGGACGGTAGTAAGCTCGACTGTTCGCCGTTCCGCTGCGGCGTGAGCGGCCTCTGTGCTTCTACCTGCGACGCGAGCGATGCCTGCGCAGCCGGCTCCGTATGCGACACGACACGCCACGTGTGTACGACGGCACCTCCGCTCGAGGAGGACGGAGGTGGCTGCACGATCGGCGTCGGCTCGCGGCCACGAGACTCGCGTCCGTGGTTCTCTGCGTCGACCCTGCTCGCCGCGGTCGTGCTCGCTGCGCGCCGCCGAGGTGCGCGGTGATTCGCGTGCGAACCCTCGTCGCTGCGACTGTCACCGCGGTCCTCGTCATCCACTGCGCGCCCGGGCGAGAGCGCGTCGACGTGCAGCGCGCGGCCGTGCTCTCGGATATCGAGTCCAAGATCAAGAGCGCGGCGCCCGCCGTGGGGGAGACGTTCGGAGCGGCCATCGCAGCGAGCGGCAACACGCTCGTCGTCGGTGCCTACGGGCACTCCGAGGGGACCTCCATCCAGCTCGGTGCCGCCTACGTGCTCGTGCGCGACGCGACGAGCGGTACCTGGTCACACCAGGCGAAGCTCCTTCCGGCCGATACGACGGCGAACTATCAGTACTTCGGACGCGCCGTGGCGATCTCGGGCGATCTCGTCGCGGTGGGCACGCCGCAGCGTGACGCCGTGCGCATCTTCGTACGGAGCGGGACGACGTGGTCGCAGGAGGTGAAGCTCACCGGCGCGTCGGGGTTCGGCCACGCCCTCGCGCTGTCCGGCTCGACGCTCGCCGTCAGCGCTTATGGCGCGATCGGCAGCGTCCTCGTGTACACCCGTACCGCGCCCGGGACGTGGTCGTTGCAGCAGACCCTCGCGCCGACGGCGTCCGGCAACACGTACTTCGGCGCTGCGGTCGCGCTCTCCGGTGACACGTTGGTGGTCGGCGCGCCGTACGAGACGACCGTCGCGCCCCCGTTCGCGGGGGGCGGTGCGGCGTACATCTATGCGCGCAGCGGCTCGACGTGGATGCAGCAGGCGAGACTCGCCGCCACGCTGACGCTACCGGCGCAGTTCGGCGCTGCGGTCGCGCTCGCCGGCGACACCGCCGCGATCGGCGCGCCGTTCTACTCCGAGGGACCGCCGTACAATCGCGGCTCCGCGTACGTGTTCGCGCGCAGCGGCATCGCGTGGTCGCAACAGGCGCAGCTCAGCCCGGTCGAGGCGCGCGCCCAGGACGATCATTTCGGTGAGTCCGTCGCGCTGCTCGGCGACACGGTCGTCTGCGGTTCACCGGAGCACGATACCGGCGGCGCCTCGAACCGTGGCGCCGCGTACGTGTTCGATCGTACCGGCTCGTCTTGGTCGCCGTCGACCCGACTCGTGGCGAGCGACGGCACGTCGGACGATACGTTCGGGCGCGCGGTAGCCCTCGGTCCCTCCTACGCCGCGATCGGCGCCCCCGGACGCGGGCAGGACTCCCTGGCAGGCGCAGGCGCTGCGTTCGTCTATCACCCGATCCCGACGCGGCCGAATGGCACTACGTGCACCAAGAACGGCGAATGCACGACGGATCACTGCATCGACGGGTACTGCTGCGACACCGGGTGCACCGACGCGTGCAAGGCTTGCGACACCCCGACCGCGCTCGGCACCTGCTCGGCGATCGTCGACGGCGCGCCGCCGGCCGGAAAGGTCTGCTCGCCCGGCATCCGCTGCGTCGCGGGTGCCTGCAGTACGGGATGCAGCGGCCAGGCGGATTGCGCGACCAGTTTCTTCTGCGACGCCGGCACGTGCGCGGCGCGTCGCGCGAAGGGAGACAACTGCGCCGATGCGCGCGCGTGCATCTCGGCCCTTTGCGTCGATGGCATCTGTTGCGATCGCGCTTGCAGCGGTCAGTGCGAGGCCTGTGACGTCGCGGGCGCCGCCGGCACATGCTCGCCCGTGTTCGGCGCGCCGCACGGTGCGCGTGCTGCGTGCGCCGGCACCGGCTCGGGGACCGTTTGCGGTCCGTCGTGCAATGGCGTCGATCCCACGCAATGCAACCCGGCGCCGGTCACCACGCCCTGCGCGATCAACGCGTGCAACGCAGGCGTCGAGACACACGCGAACCTCTGCGACGGCGCCGGCAGCTGCCGCGACGTGCCGAAGTCGTGCGGCGTCTACGCCTGCAGTGCGAGCGCGTGCAGGACGACGTGCACGTCGAAGGCGGACTGCGCACCGGGCCACTGGTGCAACAACGGAATCTGCGAGGGGGCGATCGACCTCGGTGCCCCGTGCACGTCGGGCTCGTCGTGCTCGACCGACCTCTGCACGGATGGGGTCTGTTGCGCGGTCGCGACGTGCGGTGCCGGTGGGACATGTGCCGGCCCCACGAAGAAGGGAACCTGCACGAAGAGCCTCGGCGAGTCATGCGCCCACGGTGACGAGTGTGGCGCGGGCCTCTGCGTCGATGGCCTCTGCTGCGACGCGGCCTGCGGTGGCCAGTGCGAAGCGTGCGACGTGGGCGGCAAGCGAGGCACGTGCTCGCCCGTAGGCGGCGCACCGCACGGCGCGCGAGCGGCCTGCGACGCGGGCGGCACCGATCTCTGCGCTGTGCGCGCCTGCGACGGGAACCAAGATCGCGCGGCATGCGTCGGGTTCCGGCACGGACCATCGACGCTCTGTGAGCCGGCACGCTGCACCGAGGGTGGCCTCGTTCCCGCGGCGAGCTGTGACGGCGCCGGCAAGTGCAAGACGACCGCGGCCGTCTCGTGCGCACCGTTCGGATGCGACGCCGCGTCCCTCGAGTGCCGCGCGATGTGCCGAACGAGCGGCGACTGCGCACGCGGGTTCACCTGCGCTTCCTCGCGGTGCGTGCAGGGCGCGACATGCTCCGACGACGGCATCGCTTCGATCGCACCCGACGGCGTCGAGACCCGTTGCGCGCCGTATCGGTGCGGGGCCGATGGTGTCTGTGAGAAGGCGTGCACCTTCAGCACCCAGTGCGCCTCAGGCGCGGTGTGCGACGTGGTCGCCCACGCGTGCGTCAACGCCGTCCCCGCGCCTGCGGACGACGGTGGCAGCTGCAGCACGACCGCGGCCGGACGCGCGTCGGGCCATGCATTCTTCCTCTCTCTTCTCGCGCTCGCATGCGCGAACCGGCGCCGGGCCATACCGCCGGGATCGGCCAGCGTTCGAGAACTGCAGAATCCATAGTCCGTACCCGACCGGAGCCGCGGCACCCTCCCGCTTTACGAGCGGGTTCGAGTTCCTTAGTAAACGCGGTCATGTCGGACTCCGTGCCCACTCCCTCGTCCGGGGCCCCGCCCATGCCCGTGGTGCGGCTCGGGCGTCCCGGCGCGAAGATCCTCGGGACGGGTCATTACACGCCGGAGCGTCGTGTCACGAACGTGGACCTCGAGAAGATGGTCGACACGTCGGACGCTTGGATCGCCGAGCGAACGGGCATCCGCGAGCGTCGCGTCGCGGCGCCGGGGGAGCTCACGAGCGACATGGCCGCCGAGGCCGCTCGTCGCGCCATGGTGAACGCGGGCGTCACCGCCAACGAGATCGACATGATCATCGTCGGCACGATCAGCGGCGACATGCCGATGCCGTCGTGCGCGGCCTTCGTGCAGCAGAAGATCGGCGCGAAGCACTGTCCGTCGTTCGATCTCAGCGCCGCCTGCGCGGGCTTCATCTACGGCCTGAGCATCGCCGACAAGTTCGTGCGCACGGGGGCGGCGCGGCGCGTGATCGTCATCGGCGTCGAGCTCCTCTCGCGCATCCTCGACTGGACCGATCGCGGGACGTGCGTGCTCTTCGGCGACGGCGCCGGCGCGGTCGTCGTCGGACCGACCACCGAAGAAGAGGCGAACGCCGGGCGCGGCATCCTCTCGACCCACGCGTACACCGACGGCTCGCTCGCCGAGGCGCTGTGGATCCCGGGTGGCGGCAGCCGCAACCCGTTCTCCGCGGAGGTCCTCGAGCAGAAGCTCCACCTCGTGCACATGTCCGGGCAGGACGTGTTCAAGGCCGCAGTGCGCTACCTCGCGCAGGCCGCGAACGCTGCGCTCGAAGCGAACGGTCTCACCGCGAAGGACGTCGATCTCGTCGTCGCGCACCAGGCGAACATCCGCATCCTCCAGGCGCTCTCGCAGCGGGTCGGGATCCCGATGGAGCGCTTTTTCGTGAACATCCACAAGTACGGTAACACCTCGAGCGCCTCGATCCCGATCGCGCTCGACGAAGCGCGCGCCGAAGGAAAGCTCCACGAGGGGCAGACGATCCTGATGTCCGCGCTCGGCGCTGGCATCAGCTGGGGCTCCGCGCTCATCCGCTGGTGACTCGGTCTAGGGTCTAGGGTCTAGGGTCTAGGGTTCGAGAGCGATTCCCGTCGTCGTGCGCGTTCGCTGCCCGGCGCCGTCGGTGAACCGCGTCGGGTGTGCACGAGCTCGCGAGCGACGCGGTCACGAGCGTCTCTCTGCGCTCTCGGACCCTAGACCCTAGACCCTAGACCCTGGACCTCTCGCGGTGACTGGTATCACCACACGCGAACGCCTCGCTGTGCGGCGCACCTGCGTGCGAAGCTTGTTTCGCAGCCGATTTCGCGTCGGTGTCGCTTGCCCCTCGTCGCGTCGCCGTGTAGTTCGCCGCGTGAAATGAAGATCGCGTGGCTGTTCCCGGGACAGGGCGCGCAAGCGGTCGGGATGGGTCGCGACGTCGCCCAGTCCTCGCCTGCTGCGCGGGACGTCTATGCGCGCGTCGACGCGGCGCTCGCGGGCGAAGCCGGGTTCGGCGCAGGGCGCTCGCTCTCGACGCTCTGCTTCGAAGGCCCCGAGTCGGACCTCACGCTCACGCAGAACACGCAGCCAGCGATCGTGGCGACGTCCATCGCGCTCCTCGCCGCGCTCCGTGAGCAGCTCCCCGGGCTGCCGGCGCGCGTCGGTCCATCGTTCGCCGCCGGACACTCGCTCGGCGAGTACGCTGCGCTCGTCGCCGCCGGTGCCCTCCGTGTCGAGGACGCCTGCGTGGTCGTGCACCGCCGCGGGAAGGCCATGCAGGAGGCCGTCCCTCCCGGCGCCGGTGCGATGTCCGCGGTCATGGGCGTCGACCCGTCGGTGCTCGAAGAGATTTGCAAGACCGCCGCCGCCGAGACCGGTGAGGTCGTGAGCCCGGCGAACTTCAACGCGCCGGGGCAGATCGTCATCGCCGGCGGGGCCAAGGGTGTCGCGCGCGCCAACGCGCTCGTCGCCGAGAAGAAGGGAAAGGCGATCCCCCTCAAGGTGAGCGCACCCTTCCACTGCGCGCTGATGACTCCCGCGGCCGACGTGGTGCGCCGCGCGCTCGAGAGCGTCACTGTGTCGTCGGCTGCCTTCCCCGTGATCGCCAACGTCGACGCGAGGCCGCGCACACAGCCAACCGAGATTGTCGATGCGCTGGTCCGCCAGGTCGACGCGCCGGTGCGCTGGCAGGCCTCCGTCGAGGCCATGGTGCAGGCCGGTGTGACGCACGCCATCGAGATCGGCCCCGGCAAGGTGCTGCAGGGGCTCGTGAAGCGCATCGCGAGAGACGTGAAGCTCGCCTCCGTGTCCGACGCGGCGACGTTGTCCGCGATCCCCGCGTTCCTCCAGACCTGAGCTGACCGGAGTCCCTGCCCCATGTTTCGTCTCGACAATCGCGTCGCACTCGTCACCGGTGGCTCCCGCGGCATCGGCCGCGCGATCTGCACCGCGCTCGCGCGGCAGGGCGCGGAGGTCTTCGTCAACTACGCGAAGGGCGAAGTCGCGGCGCGCGAGACCTGCGACGCCATCATCGCAGCCGGCGGCAAGGCCGAGCCGATCGGGTTCGACGTCTCCGAGATGAAGGCCGTCGAGGGCGCGGTCCAGCGCATCGTCAAGGATCGGGGACGCCTCGACATCGTGATCTCCAACGCCGGCATCTCCGTCGACGGCCTCCTCCTCCGCCTGAAGGAGGACGATCTCGACCGCCAGCTCGCGACGAACCTCAAGGGCGCGATCGCGCTCTCCAAGGCAGCCATGGTGCCGATGATGCGCGCGCGGTTCGGTCGGCTGATCTTCCTCAGCAGCGTCGTCGGCGAGATGGGCAATGCCGGTCAGACGGCGTACGCCGCGACCAAGGCCGCGCTGCTCGGCGTGACCAAGTCGCTCGCCAAGGAGTACGCCTCACGGAGCGTGACCGTGAACGCGATCACCCCCGGCTTCATCGAGACCGACATGACCGCTGGCCTGCCCGAAGCAGCCAAGGAGATGATGGTCAAGGCCACCCCGCTCGGGCGCATCGGCAAGGCCGAAGACGTCGCCGCGGCCGCGGTTTACCTGTCGAGCGAGGAGGCTGGCTTCGTCACCGGACACGTCCTGCGTGTGAACGGTGGCCTGTACGTGTAACGAGTTCGTGGAAAAGGGGGATCCGCGCATGGTTCGCGGTTCCCGCTCGATGAGGTTCGGAGTAAGGCGATTCGCCTGAAGCGGCGGGGCCCCTACTCTCAGGGGCGGCACTACGAGAAGAGGACGAGACGATGGACATCGAAGCGAAGGTGAAGTCGATCATCGCGCAGCACTTCCAGGAGGACATCTCCAAGATCGCGCGCGATCAGAAGTTCATCGAGGATTTGGGCGCCGACTCGCTGCAGGTCGTCGAGCTCGTCCTCTCCTTCGAGGAGAATTTCGAGATCGACATCCCCGACGAGGACACCGAGAAGATCCGCACGGTCGGCGACGCGATCGACTACATCGGCGCGCACGCGAAGAAGTGACGCCGCCAGTTGATTGAACACGGAGGCACGGAGGCACGGAGGTCGAGCAAAGTCTGCCGATCGCCGCGCCTCCGGAATCCCGCCCCGGTTCACCTCTGCGCGAGCTTCAGCCCCGACGGAGGTGGCGCGAAGCGTGCGGTAGCACCCCCATTCATCCTCCGTGCCCTCCGTGCCTCCGTGCCTCCGTGTTCCTCTCGAGGTTCGGGGCTCGATGCGGTGACGGACGAGGCCGCTGGCCAACGACACATCGCGGGGCCATGTTCCCGCCGCATGATCCCGAGCCCTCGTTTCCATCTGTGAATGGCAGAGGGCTTTCGTGCTTTCCGAGAGCGTGCTTTCCGAGAAGAGAGAAGTCACATGGAACGCGTCGTCATCACGGGGCTCGGCCTCGTCATCCCGAACGGCATCGGGACCCTCGAGCCGTGGCGGAGGCTGCTCTCCGGCGAGAGTGCCGTCGGTCCCATCACCCAGTTCGACACGACGGACTTCCAGGTGAAGTGGGCGGGCGAGGTCCGCGACTTCGACGTCCAGCGGTACTTGACGGACAAGCGCAAGGAGCGCGAGCTCGACCGCTTCGCCCAGCTCTCGGTGGCGGCGACCAAGCTCGCGTTCGAGGACGCCCAGTGCGGCCTGACCGACGAAGAGCGCGAGACGACCGGCGCCATCGTCGGCGTCGGCCTCGGCGGTCTGCACACGATCGAGGGGTGCCACGAGGTGCTCCGCACCAAGGGCCCGAAGCGCCTCACCCCGTACTTCATCCCGGCCGTCATCGCGAACATGGCCGCGGGGCAGATCTCGATCATCCACAAGCTCAAGGGGCCGAACTTCTGCACGACCAGCGCGTGCTCCTCGAGCGCGCACGCGATCGGCGAAGCGGCCGGGTGGATCCGCCGCGGCCTCGCCGACGTGATGGTGGCCGGCGGCTCCGAGTCGGCCGTCTCCGCGCTCGGCGTCGGCGGGTTCTCGGCGATGATGGCGCTCTCGAAGCGCAACGACGCGACGGCCTCGCGCCCATGGGACAAGGGCCGTGACGGCTTCGTGGTCGGCGAGGGCGCGGTCACCCTGATCCTCGAGTCCGCGACGCGCGCCAAGAAGCGCGGCGCGAAGATCTACGCCGAGCTCACCGGCTACGGCGCCTCGTCCGACGCGCACCACACCACGCAGCCGGCCCCCGAGGGCGAGGGCGCCGCGCGCGCGATGCGCTTGGCGCTCAAGGACGCGAAGGTGTCGCCGAGCGACGTCGGCTACATCAACGCGCACGGGACGAGCACGCCGCAAGGCGATCTGCAGGAGGCGCTCGCCATCCGCCACGTCTTCGGCGCACACGCGACGAGCGGCCTCTCGATCTCGTCGACGAAGTCGTCCATGGGGCACCTCCTCGGCGGGGCCGGCGCGGTCGAAGCGGCCATCTGCGCGCTCGCCATCCAGGAGGGTATCCTCCCGCCGACGCTCCACCTGACCGATCCCGATCCGCAGGTCGCGGGCCTCGATCTGATCCCGCT
>JBKJQC010000969.1:0-7891 GCA_046593995.1 Polyangiales bacterium | reverse complement strand
TTTCGACGCGGTGTCATTTACTAAATGACATGGCGACCAAAAGAACACGGTCGACGGACGAGCTGGCGCCTTACGTGGAGCATCTGCGCATGCTGCCCTTCGTTCGGGGCGCTCGCGCACGTGCTGGCGGGATCACCTTGACGACTGCGACCGGCAAGTTCGACCTCGCAGCGGACGTGCGTAAGAGTCACCTCGGTCGCGAAGGTGGCGAGGCTCTCCTCGCCAAGCACCGCGGCGATGCGAACGTGCTGGTGCTCGCGCCTTTGATCGGTGCGGAGCTGGGGGCGCGTTTCGCCGACGCCGGAATGAACTTCGTCGACGCCGACGGCAACTGCTTCGTGAACCTCGACGATCGGTACATCGCGCGCATCCAGCAGGCTACGCGGGGCCGTCGCCAGGAATCGTCATCAGGCGCGATTCGCGCGGCCGGCTACCAGGTGCTCTTCGGCCTCCTCGCGAACGACGCACTCCGCGTGTCGACGGTGCGCGCCCTCGCGGCGGCGACGGGGGTCAGTATGGCGCCAGCGCACCAAGTGCGCGGTCGCCTCGTCGAGCAAGGCCTCGCGTGGCGCCGTCACGACGGCCAGTTCTTTTGGTTTCCGGATCGCTTCGACGATGCGGTCGCGCTGTTCGTCACGGGTTACGGCACTGTGCTGCGCAGGAAGCTGATCGTCGGTCGGTATCGAACCCCCGATCAGGATCCGGAGGGATGCGAGCGTCGTGTCGCCCAGGCGCTGGACGGCGAACCAGGTTGGGCATTCGGTGGCGGTTCGGCTGCTCAGCGACTCACCGGGCATTACCACGGTCCGAACGCGACATTGCATCTGCTCGATCCGGCGCCGCACCGATTGCGTGCGATGAGGGCCGTGCCGGATCGCGACGGCCCGCTCGTCGTACTGCGATCGCCAGGACCCATGGGCATCCATGGCCCCCTCGCTCACGTCGCGCACCCGTTGCTGGTCTACGCGGAGTTGCTCCATGAGGGCGGTGAGCGCGCGAGAGAAGCCGCCACCGACGTCTTGAAACAGTGGCGAGGGTCTCCGCCATGACGGCGTTCACGGAGGAACAGGCTGCGGCCATCATCTCGCTGCGGCGCGCATTTCCCGGAGAGAAGCTCGTGGTGATCGGCTCCGTGGGCCTCGGGTGCCACTTGCCGAACGCATGGCGGAGAACCAACGACATCGACCTGACGATCGCCGTCGAGTTCAACCGATTCGGCCTCCTTCGCGCGAGCGCGGAGTGGAAGGCCGACACGGCTCTCGAGTATCGATTCACCCACGAGAACGGCTTGCGTGTGGATCTGCTGCCTTCGGCGAAGCGGTATCTCGACGAGGGGGCCATCACCTTCGCGCACACGGGCCAGGTGATGAACCTCATGGGGTTCGACCTCGCGCTGCAGCACACGGTCGAGATCGCGTTGCCCCGAGGTGACGCTGTCTCCGTCGCGACCGTTCCGGTCATCACCGTCTTGAAAATGGCGGCGTTCCTCGATCGTCCGTGGGAACGAGAACGGGACCTTCAAGATCTTGCGGCTGTATTCCTGCACTATCTGGAGCCCACCGATGACCGGCGATGGGAGCCGCCGCTCGACGAGGGCATCGAGTTCAGCGACCAATCGGCGATGGCCCTCGGAATCGACATCGCTCGCATCGCCGGTCCGTTGCACCACGCTCTCGTCACGCGCTTCCTCGCGGCCCTCGCGCCGGATACGCCGCACCGCGCGCGCCTCGTGAAGGTGAGCGCCGTGTCGCTCGACGAACGCGATGAGACAGTCGACGTACGAACAGCGCAAGCCAACCAACGGTAAAGGCGAACACGAGCGTGACCGGGATCGCCAGCATCGGCAGCGGCTTCGATTGGCGTTGTGTTCGGCTCTCGGCCGATGGGACCGTGAGATGTTGGGGCCGCAACGAGCGCAACCAACTGGGGACCGGCGCCGGAGATAGCAAGACGCCCGTTTCTCCGGGCGTGACCGGCACGACCAAGTTGACCCCGACGCTGTTCGCCGCGGTGTTCGCTCAGTATGCCGATGGCACCGTTCGGGCCTGGGGAAACAATTCCTCCGGCATGCTCGGACTCGGCACCGCCGATCCGCAGCCGACGCCGGGCGTCGTCGCGAGCCTGAAGGACGGCGTCCTCATTACGTAACCGTACGGCCGTGGACGCCGTGTGCGGGGCGCCGCTCGCTGCTCTTCTGCGGCGATGGCGAGACACAACGTGGCGTGGTGGGCGAAGCGGGTCGAGGAGCTGGCGAAGGGCGGGGACGCCGATGCGGTCGCGCGCCGGCACCACGTGCGCGCGAGGACGCTCTGCTGGTGGCGGTCTGAGCTGCGCCGGCGTGCACGCGAGACTGGTGGGGATCTCGGACCTCGTATGCTGCCCGTGGTCGTCACCGATGCGCGAAATGGTCCGGCGCTCGGTCACGCGCTCGAGGTCGTCATCGAGGTCGGCGCTGCGCGCTTCTCCGCGCGGGGTGACCTGAGCCCCGACCACCTCGCGGCGCTCGTCGGCAGGCTCGTCGATCGATGCTGAGCCTCGGGCCCGGCGTGCAGATCGTCTTGGCCGTCGAGCCCGTCGATCTGCGGCGCGGACATGACGGTCTCGTTACCTTGGTGCGGCAACTGTGGCGTGCCGATCCGTACAGCGGTCGGATGTTCGTGTTCGTCGGTCGTCGCATGGACCGCGTGAAGGTCCTGTACTTCAGCGACGGCGGTTTTGTCGTTCACTACAACCAACGGTCTTCACACTACACCTCCTTCGATTTGATCTGAGCGTCTTGAGCAGGCGCCACCGCTTTCCGTGCGGCCGCTCGATCGGCGACTCGATTCCACCGACTGCACTGCTTCACGGGTGCGTTCGGACCGGGATCCTCGTAGAGCCACGCGTGACCGTTGTACGCGTGCGACTTGACGATTCCGTGCGTCGCCCAGCGGTGCAACGTCTGCGGGTGGATCCCGAGACGACCGGCCAGTTCTTCCTTGGTCAGCAGCCCGCGCGCACGCAGGCGGTCGAAGCGGCTGCGCAGGCCGTACGCGTGCACGACGTACTGCACGCGCAGCGCAGTGAATTGCGTGTCGCGCCTGCCCGGCCACGCAGATCCACCAGGATGATGGCCGCGCGCGTTCAGGATGTCGGCGATCCCGGCGTAGAGGTGTTCGTCGAGGAGCTGGTCGATCAGCGCGACGACGTCCGGCGGCGTCTTCACCTTCTGCCAGGAGGCCTTCGGGCTCAACGTCGTGAGCGTGGCGGTCTGGCCGCCTCTGAAGCGGACATGGACCTTCGTCGTGCCGTCGGCCGGGAGCTTCACGAGCGTCGCATCCTCGATGACATACGCAAGCATTCGCTTCCGCTCGCGATTCGGCGTCGACGCGTCCGACCAGAGCCGGCTGAAATCGGTCGTCATCGCGAGGAGGCGCTCGCGAATGGCGTTGTCGATCACGAGCTGATCCTCGCGCCGCACACGCTCTCGTTCTTCTCGCGCCTTCGCGAGCGCGCGGAGCTTCTCGTTCCAATCCGCCTCGAGGGTATCGGCGACGAGCCGGTTGCCGGGGTCGACCATCATGAAGCGGCGCTGCGCGAGATCCGCGTCGACCTGAGCTCTCTCGACCGCGCGACATCGAAGCCGATCCGCCTCATCGTACCGACTCTCGATCTCCTTCCGAATCTCGAGCCCCAGTTCGACTGCGGCAGGCGTCATTTTCTCGGCTACCAGGCGACCGACGGCTTCGTCGATCGGCAGGCCTGCGAGCGACTGACAGTTGGGCTCAGCTCGGGCATCGGTGGCGCGATCGCACACGTACCAGGATTCGAGTCTTCCTCGATTGTCGCGGTAGCGCACGCGCAGATACTGGCCGCACCGTCCGCACACCGCGCGTCCCTGGAGGAGGGCCACGCCCTCACGAGGCGGTGACGCCCGTGCGACGTCGTACCCATGCCCATTCGACTCGAGGACGCGGAGGTTCTCCTGATAGCGGTCCCACGTGACGTACCCCGGGTGCGCGCCGGGTATGCACGCAAGCCAGTCGTTGCACGCGCGCTTTCGAATCGTCTTGCCGCCGTCCGCGGTGCGGCGGTACGCGCGCTGCCCGTATGCGTACGCACCGGCGTATCGCGGGTTCTGGAGGGTGCGCATCGCCGCGCACACGGTCAGCGGATGGAAGATCACGCCGGCGCCGGGCCCGCGGAGCCGCGAAGGAAAGTGAAGCCCCTCGTCGCGAAACGCCTTCACCGTCTGGTGCGCGGATCCCACTCGGGCGAAGGTCTCGAAGAAGTGTGCGATCGTCTCGCGGACCTGCGCGTCGGGATCGAGGGCGACGGTGCCCGTCGCGTCGTACACCAGGCCGGTGGGCAGTACGCATCGGTACTCGCCGCGCCGGACCTTGTTGAGGATCCCGCCTCGAAGCCTCGCCTTCAGGACGTGCAGCTCCGCCTCGCTCATCGCTCCCTTGAGGCCGAGAAGCAGGCGGTCGTTGAAGTTCGTCGGATCGTAGACGCCGTCCTCGTCGAGGATCAACGTGTTCGCGAGGGCGCAGATCTCGAGCAGCCGATGCCAGTCGGCGTTGTTCCTCGCGAGCCTCGAGACCTCGAGCCCCATCACGATGCCGGCGCGCCCCAGTCCAACATCGGTGACGAGCTGACGAAATCCCTCGCGCCAGGCGGCGGACGCTCCCGACTCGCCTTGGTCGGAGTCGATCACGATGATCCGATCGTCGGCCCAACCGAGCGCCGTCTTCGAGTGCGAAGAGCGTACTGACGCGTCGTACTCTCGACGTTCTCGATCACCTGCTTCATCGACGACTGTCGGATGTAGAGGTAGGCGTCACGCTCGAGGTGGTGCGACTCGACTTTGCGGGATTGGTTCATGGGCTCTCGGCTTCGTGGACCTGATCGCCATCGCGGCGAAGAGGTGAATGACGGTTCTGTGTTCGTCCTGGGAGGTCGAGATCGGGAAGGAAGAGCGGGCGGCTGGGCGACGCTCCCGCGCGGCGGCCGCCGCCTGCGCCCATCCCCACATTCCGCGCCGCAGAAAGAGCGCGAGGCCGCTCCTCGCTTCGAGCGGCAGCCCCTCTCCGAGAGCGGCCGTTCGCAACGTCTCGTATTGCTTCGTCACCTCTTGCCCGACCGCGCTCGGGTCGACGGCGGGGTCGGCGATCGCTGCGGCGTTTTTTTTTCCGCGAGCGCGCGTTCGATCGTCCTCGGGTGGACCTCGACGGAGAACTTCTCCCGAATCAACTCGGCCAGCTCGCGCGCGCGGAGCGGCTCGCCGGGGATGTGCCGCTTCTCGACGAAGGCGAGGATCTTCCCCTGCAGCTTGTGCGGTCCGCGGGGGCCCCTCTTCTTCGGCACGAGCCCCGCAACGCCGGCCTCGTCGAAGCTCGCCCGCGCCTCGTAGTACGTCGGCCGGGAGACGCCGTACTGCTGCGTCGCGTTCGTCACCGACACGTTCTCGGCGGACACGCGGCGCAGCATCTCGTACCTGACCTGCACGACATCGCGTGGGTCGAAGAACTCGCTCCGGTGGAACTTCGGGTCACTGACCTTCTCGGGGAACGCGTTCAACGTGCCAGCCTCGAGCAGGGCCGCGGCCTTCGAGTCTTTGCGGTCGTTTTGTTTGGGCACGCGATCTCCGACTGTGGACGGTCAGTACAATTACGCCGCTATACCGACGCAGTGTCAAGCGTATTCGCGTGCGATCACGGAGCGCAAGGCACGAGCCAATCGCGCATGCGACGCGACGAGTGTCGCGGCCAACGTCGCGCGCCGCGGCGCGGCCGCGCCAGGCCGCAACGTTCTGTGCGGCACAATTTACCTGACGACAGCGGCATCTTTTGCTTTACGGTCGCGGGACCGATCTCCCTGTCCGACGAGTCGCGCCACCAGCTCGGCGAGCTTCAGAAGATCCGCGACCAGGAGGAGCGCACGGCCCTCGCCGATGACGACCGCTGGATCGGGCGCCACGACGTCCGTCCACTGCCGCGGCACGGAGCACACGCGATCGGCGTCGACGCGCAGCAGGAGCCGCGTGCCGTACCGATTGTACCGCTCGCCGACGCAGACGAGCTGCCGTCCGCTCAGCGGGTGGAACGGGTGCGTGACGCGCACAAGACGCGTCGCTGCGTCGGGACTGCCTGCAGTCTGTGCTGAGTTAGAAACGTCTCGAGAAGGGTCGGTTCACGCTCCCGCGTGTGGCGGCGAACGCGAAGCAGATCGCGCTCGACGCAGCGTCGCTGTCGATGCTCCTCGCCGGAGTCGATCTTCGCGCGGTGCGGCGGACACCGATGTGGAAGCCCCCCACGATCGATGCATAAAGGGGATCGACAACGGATCAGTCTCATGATCAAAGCTTCTTGTTGGTCCCGCCGAACGACGATCCCGAGCACGGATGCGCATGGCGCGAGTACGCGATCCACCTCGCGGAGAAGCTCGGCGCGCTCGAAAGCAAGATCGCGATCCTCGAGCGCGCCGCCTTCGGGAAGAAGTCGGAGAAGACCGGCAAGATGCCGCCGATCGCGCGCCCGGCGAAGACCAAGGACGAGACGACGGCCCGCCGCAACGAGCTCGCGCTGCTGCGCGCGGAGCGCACCGAGACGGTCGAGAAGACGGCGCGCGTCCCCGACGATCAGAAGAAGTGTCACGTGTGCGGCGGCACCTCGTTCCGCATCGTCGGCGACGGGAAGCCGTGCGAGGTCTGGGAGTACGTTCCCGGGTACTTCCGCCGCAATCGCATCTCGCGCGAGACGGTCGCGTGCCGATGCGGCGGATGCGTGATCACGGCGCCCGCTCCCGCGCGATGGGCGAAGAACACGAGGTACGCGTCGAGCTTCGTCGCACACCTCGTCGTGTCGAAGTGCCTCGTCGTCACGCCGCACTATCGCCTCGAGCAGGTGTTCGCGAGAACCGGAGTCCCCATCGCGCGCAGCACGATGAACGAGCTGTTTCACCGTGCCGCCGAGAAGCTCGCGCGGCTTCGCACGCCGTTGTTCGACGCGATCCGCGGCGACTACCTCGTGCACGCCGACGAGACCACGTTCAAGCTGACCACGCAGAAGTCCAAGGCGTTCATGTGGACCTTCGTCGGCGCGAACCTCACCGGTTACGAGTTCGCGCTGGGCCGCGGCGCCGACGTGCCGGTCAGGGTGCTCGGCGACTCCGAGGGCGCGCTGCTGTGCGACGACTACCGCGGCTACGATCGTCTCGAACGCATTGGCCGTCGGCGACGTCATGGCTGCTTCGCGCACGTGAGGCGCAAGTTCTTCGATGCCGGCGACATCCCCGTCGCGCACGAGGCGCTCGCGCTCATCGGGTTCCTCTACGCCGTTGAACACGAAGCCGAGCGCCGCGATGTCCTCGGCACCAAGGAACACCTCGAGCTCCGCCGCCAGTTTTCGCAGCCCGCATTGTACCGGCTCATGTCGCTCGCGCGGGCACTCCGCCGGGTCGAGGCACCGCGGACCCTGCTCGGGCGCGCGGCGCGCTACGCCTGCAATAACTTCGGAGACCTGCGGGGTTTTCTCCGCGACGCCCGCATCCCGCTCGACAACAACCCCGCCGAGAACGCGCTCAGGATCGTCGGGCTCGGGCGGAAGAACTTCATGTTCGTCCACAGCGAAGAGGCCGGGTGCAACCTCGCGCTGCTCTACTCGCTCGTCATCTCGTGCACACGCACCGAGGTGAATCCGATCGAGTACCTCGCCGACGTCCTCGACCGGATCGACGAGGTCGACAACGCTCACCTCGCCGAACTTCTCCCGCATCATTGGAAGCCGCAAGCCGGCGGAGCCGCTCAACTCCGACGCGTAGCCTGGATTCCATGCGGTTTCCTCGCAAAGGTCCGTAGTACTGCACGGCCATCATGAGCGGCTCCGATGGCAAGAGCGTCGGTCTCACCGCG
>JBKJQC010000368.1:0-6323 GCA_046593995.1 Polyangiales bacterium | reverse complement strand
GCGTGATGCGCTCCTCGCGCAGGCGAAGAAGATCGAGCGACACGTCACGCGCCGCCGCACGGAGAACGCGCGCGTCACGACGCGCTATCCCGAGGAGGACGTGGAGCTCTTCGATCCGCAGATCCTCATGGAGCTCGACTCGCTGCGCGACGGCATCGATCAGGTCCACTCGAAGGGGCTGCGCGACGATCTCGAGCTCGTCTTCTCTGCGATCCTGACCAAGGCGTCGAAGAAGCGCGGCGACACCGGCGCCGGCACCTCGCTGCAGCACCGCCGGCTCGCTCCGGGCTTCGTGACGCGCATGTTCGTGCGCAAGGCCGAGGAGCTGCACGAAGCGCTGCTGCGGTTCGAACGCGCGGTGCCGAAAGGGACGCCGCCGGTCGACGTGCACTCCGACGACGCCCGCGTCCTCGGCACCATCAGCGCGGGGTCGATCGATCTCGTCCTCACGTCCCCTCCCTACGCGGCGACCTACGATTACCTCGAGCACCACGACGTGCGACTGCGCTGGCTGCGGCTCAAGCCGGAGCGGTTCTCGCAGCTCGAGCTCGGAGCGCGTCGCGCGTACGCGCCTCTCTCGGGCGAGCGGGCGCGCGCGCGTTGGGACGAAGAGCTGGGGAAGACGCTCACCGGCATCGCGCGGGCGCTGCACCCCGACGGCGTCGGCGTCCTCGTGCTCGCCGACAGCGCCGTCCGCGACACCGCGCTCCGCGCCGACGAGATCGTGACCTCGCTCGCCGGAACGGCTGGGCTCCGCGTGACGGCGGCCGCCTCGCAGGCTCGCCCGCATTTCCACCAGGCTACGCGTCGTGCGTTCGAGAGCGGCCCTCGTCGGGAGCACTTGATCGCACTCCACCGCATCCCTGGAATCGACACGGCGAATGCTGGCGTCTCGCGTCGACAGGGGTCATCCTAACGGGCCATGCGCTCGCTCCCGCTGGGTCTCGCAGTCCTCTTCTCCCTCGGCGTCGTCGGGTGCAGCACCGAGACCTCGGGCCTGCTCGAGGACGACTACGGCGATGCGTCGATCGACTGGGACGCGCTGAACGACGATGCCTCGGCAGAAGTCGAGGGGGACGCTGCCGAGGATTCGCTCACCGATTCCGGGACCGACGCGAAGGACTCGACGGTCGTCGACAGCGCTGGCGACGCGAAGAGCGACGTGACGGCGCTCGACGTCGCGGTCGACTCGTCGGTCCCCGACGTCGCGAGCGATACGACGGATTCGGGGACGACGCTCGACGCGGACGCCGCGACGGCCGACACGGGCACCGCGCCCACCGATACGGGCAACGCTCCGACCGACACGGGCACCGCGCCCACCGATACGGGCACCGCACCGACCGATACCGGCACGCTCGCCCTCGCGCCGAACACCGGCAAGGTCGTGTGCGGCAACACGACGTGCAACGCGCGCCCGGACTGGTGCTGTGGACGCGCGCGGTGGGACTTCTCCGGATACGACTGGACGTGCGAGGACACCTACTGCGCGCAGCGCGATTTCATCTGCGACGAGAAGGCGGACTGCACGAGCGGCAACAAGTGCTGCGCGATCTACCCCTTCGGCGGGAGCGAGATTCGCGGCAGCGAGTGCAAGAGCGACTGCGGGAGCAACGCGCAGCTCTGCATGACGAATGCGGAGTGCGCGCCGAAGACCTGCGTCGCGCGCAAGGTCCCCGACGGCCCGCAGACCATCGGCGTCTGTCAGTGACGCGCTAGATCGGCGCGCACGCCGGTCGTAACGCCGAAAGCACGACGTCATCACTGCAAACATCGCCGATCGCCTGTCGCGCAGCTTCGCCGCCTGGCCGCCGACTTCGCAGAACCGTCTGTGAACAGGGAGGCGGGGAGGCGGGGAGAAGATCGAATCAGTTGCTGCCGCGCGCACGCTACGACGTCGATGAGGCTCGTGCGTGCGAGTGCGTCGTCGCGGTGGACGCGGAGATCGGCAGACCCTCTCGAGGCTCCTCGCCTCCCCGCCTCCTGTGAACGGGCGGTTGGACAGGGTCAGCGGGGTGACGCTGAAGCGACTATGAGACGCCCTTCTGCGCGCGGTCGAGAATCGCACTCGGCTCTCTAGGCCGCGGCGACAAAAAACGAAGAGGGCACCGCGAACGGCGCCCTCTTCGAACGTGTCTGGTCGGCTCAGAGCCCGCGCAGGGTCTCGAGCAGATCGAGATCCGGGAACGGGAGCGTGATGCGCGTCTTCACGACGCCGACGTCGTTCTCCTCGAGCAGCTTCGCGAAGTTGATGCTGTCGAAGAGCGTGATCGGGACGGTACCCGGGGCGGTCGCTTCTTCGCGCGCGCCCGAGAGGCACTGGCCGGTGGTGATGAGCCAGCCCGCGGTCGCCGGGCCGTAGTGGTGCATCGATCCACGGAGATCGATCACGCGCTCGCGGCCGATCTCTCGGCCGTCGCGCCGGAGCACGATGGCAGTGCGGATCTCTTCGCCGCCGAGCGTGACGTGCACCCCGCTGAAGTGGCTCTCGCCACCCGGCAGGCCTGCGCGACGCACGGGCTTCACGTCGCGGAAGCCGATCCGCTCGAGGACGAGCAGGAGGAGCTCGACGAGCGCGGCGCCGGACATGTCCTTCTGCAGCTTGCTCGCGAGCGCGCGGCGGGCGCCGTCGCGGTAGCGATCGATCGCGACGATCGCGTCCTGCTCGAGGCGGAGCAGGTCGTTGCCGAGCACCCAATCCGTCGGCGCGACCCGACCGCCCGAGGCGATGCGGAAGCGCGGGCGTTGACCCTGGTGTGCGCGGCGGAGGTTGTCTCCGCGGATCGCCGCAGCGATCGCGCTGGTGGCGGTCGCGACGTCACCGCTCACGCGGCCACGACGCTGCGCGGCGTCGGCGATCGCGCGGAACGGGACCGAGCCCTGGCTGCGATCGACCGTGCTGAGGATGGCGAGGATCGCGTCCGCGAGATCGCGTCCGACGAGCTCGTCGAGCGGCTCCGCGCCTTCGAGCGCGGGGGAGCTGGCGAGATCGAAGCTGGCAGCACCACCGTTGGGCGCTCGATGGAAGCCCGGAGCGCGGAAGTCCTGGGGACGACCGCCGCCACCGCCACGACCGGGCTGCGCCGGGACGCGCTCGAGCACGATCGCACGGCGCGTCGGTTGCTCGTCGCGCTCGTCGCCGATGGTGACGCCGATGGTCTCTTCCTCGTCGTCGTCGACACCGGGCGTATAGGTGCCCGCGAAGGCTCCTGCGCCCGCGCCGCCGCCGCTCGCCGGTCCGCCCGTGACGGGGCCTTCCTCGCGACCCCCCTTACCGCGACGACGACGACGACGACGACGACGACCGCCTCCCTCGGCGCTCGCCGGTCCCGCAGAACCACCCGCGGCCGACGCTGCCGGCTCGGGCGCGTTGCCGAAGAGCGGCTGATCGTCGTCGTCCTCTTCTTCGAAGAGATCGCCGGCGGTGGCCGCGAGCTGATTCCGCATCCGCTCGTCGTCGTCGAGGATCGGGGCTTCTTCTTCCTCGCCGGGCGATCCGTCACCGAGACCGGCGGCCTCTGCGACCGGCTCGCGATCGCGCGAACGCGACGGCTTCTTCGCTTCGCGCGCCTGGTCCTCGGCGGCTTCGACCGAGGACGCGAGAGCGGCGAACTGATCCGCCTGCGCGTCGTCGTCCTCGGGCTCAGCCGCGGGGGCCTCGACGACCGGCTCGGCCTCGGGCTCCGCGCCTGCGCGCGCCTTCTTCTTCTTCTTGCCACCTTCCCACTCGCGGAGTGCGAAGACCCCGGGCTTGACGCGGATGATGGTGCCGTCGGGCTCCTTCTTGATCTGCAGCGAGAGGCGAGCCCCCATCGTCACGTCCGGCGTCTTGCCGACGTGCGACAGCAGGTTCTTCTCGATGGCCATCTGCGTGATGTCCTTGAAGTGGAGCGGCTTCCCCGCGATGCGCAGGATCTCGGCCGCGGCTTCCGTGAACGTCATGACTCTTCCCTTCGTGGTCGCCGGCGCACGGTTCGTGTGCCGGTGTCACTCGGGCTCGTGGAACGCGCTCTCTCGTGTCGAGACGAAGAGCGGCGATCGCGCGAGCTCGTGCTAGTTACGCGACGCGACCACGGGCCCCACGCCACGATTGGTCCACAGCGTCCTAGCGACGGCCGGGGTCTACCACTGCCTTGCTTTGCGGTAAAGCGAGGAAATCGCCTGCTGGCGTTCACTCGCGGTGGTCGCGACGGGTGACGGCGCGGCGCGTCGGTCGATCTGCAATTTCCCAGGTGTGTGCGCGGACCTATGCTCGCCGGCCACTCGAATCGACATGGCCGCCAAGCACCCGAAGCCCAAAGCAGCGGACACGAAGAAGGCGCGGGGCTCCGAGCCCGCTTCGAATGGCACCGGCCCGGACAACATCCTCGGCTCGGAGTTCGCGAAGAACGCGCGGGCGACCGGCCAGGACCGTGTGTCGCTGCCGCAAGGTCACGTCGACCGGGAGGAGCTCCAGCGTCTCTACCGCCAGATGCAGCTGATCCGGCGCATCGAAGAGGAGTGCGCGCGCGCCTACGCCCAAGGGAAGATCGGCGGGTTTCTCCACCTGTACATCGGACAGGAGTCGGTCGGCGTCGGCTCGATCGCGGCGCTGCGGCCCGACGACTACGTGGTCGGCACCTATCGCGATCACGGCCTGGCGATGGCGAAGGGCATGAGCCCGAATGCCGTGATGGCCGAGCTGTTCGGGAAGGTCACCGGCTGCTCGAAGGGCCTCGGCGGCTCGATGCACCTGTTCGACGCGGCGAACGGAATGCGCGGTGGCTACGGTATCGTCGGCGGCCACATCCCGCTCGCCGTGGGCACCGCGTTCGCCTCGAAGTACCGCGGCGATGGGCGCGTCACGCTCTGCTACTTCGGCGAAGGCTCGGTCACGATCGGCTCGTTCCACGAGGCGCTCTCGCTGGCCGCGCTCTGGAAGCTCCCCTGCATCTTCATCTGCGAGAACAACGAGTACGCGATGGGCACTCCGCTCTCCCGCACGCTGTCGGTGGAGGACGTCTCGCTCAAGGCGCTCGCCTACGGCATGCAGCGCGACCGCTTCTTCGCGCGGGACGTGCTCGAGGTGAAGGCGCGCGTCGGCGAGGCCGTCGAGCGCGCCCGTACGACGAGCGAGCCCACGCTGATGGAGATCCGCACCTATCGCTTCCGCGGCCACTCCATGAGCGACCCGGGGAAGTACCGCACCGCCGAGGAGATCGAGGCCCAGAAGAAGCTCGATCCGCTCGTCCGTGCGCGCACGCAGCTCGGCATGCTCGGCAAGACCGAAGAGGAGCTCACGAAGCTCGACGCCGAGATCGAAGAAGAAGTGATGGCAGCCGTGAAGCACGCCGACGAGGCCGCGGAGCCCGGCCCGGAGATCCTCGAGCCCACGACCTACGTCGGACCGTTCGCACGATGAGGAACAGCGATGCGTGAGATTCGCTACCGCGAGGCGCTGCGCGAGGCGATCGCCGAGGAGATGGAGCGCGACGATCGCGTCTTCATCATGGGCGAGGAGGTCGGCCGCTATCAGGGCGCCTACAAGGTGACCGAGGGTCTCTTCGATCGCTTCGGCGATCGACGCGTGATCGACGCCCCGATCGCGGAGAACGGCTTCGCCGGCATCGGGATCGGCGCCGCCATGGTGGGCCTGCGCCCGATCATCGAGTTCATGACCTGGAACTTCAGCGCGGTCGCGTTCGATCAGATCATCTCGAACGCAGCGAAGGTCCGGCAGATGAGCGGCGGTCAGTTCAGCTGCCCGATCGTGTTCCGCGGACCGAACGGCTCCGCGCGTCAGGTCGGCTCCCAGCACAGCCAGTCGTTCGACGGCATCTACGCACACGTCCCCGGATTGAAGGTCGTGGCACCCGCCTTTCCGCGCGACGCGAAGGGGCTCTTGAAAGCGGCCATCCGCGACGACAATCCCGTCTGCTTCCTCGAGAGCGAGACGCTGTACAACATGAAGGGTGACGTCCCCGACGGCAGCGAGGGGGACTTCCTCGTCGAGCTCGGGAAGGCGTTCGTCGCACGCGAGGGCACCGACGTGACCATCGTCTCGTGGTCGCGCATCACGATGGTCTCGCTGCAGGCGGCCGCGCTCCTCGAGAAGGAGGGAATCTCCGCCGAGGTCATCGATCTCCGGTCGCTCCGCCCACTCGACGAGGAGACCTTCCTGAAGAGCGTCGCGAAGACGCATCGAGCGGTGGTCGCCCACGAAGGGTGGCCCTACGGCGGCGTCGGCGCCGAGGTGGTCGATCGCATCCAGCGTCTCGCGTTCGACGAGCTCGATGCGCCCGTGCTCCGCGTGACCGGCGCGGACGTGCCGATGCCGTACAACG
>JBKJQC010000332.1:0-9178 GCA_046593995.1 Polyangiales bacterium | reverse complement strand
CTTCAAATACGCTTCGAGCGCAGCTTGATATTGGCCTGCTCCGCGCAGCGTATTTGAAGTCACGCGGTCTCGTGCCGCGGGCGACCAACACGCTGAACGTGGGAGTCTGCCTGTTCGCGCTGAAGCGATACGACGAAGCCTATGACTACTTCGAAGAAGCGCTGACCAAGTATCCCCAGGCGCAGCTACCGACCGAGGCGCGCGAGTCGGCCAAGAAGACGATGGCGGAGATCGAGGGGAAGGTCGGCCGCCTCGACGTCTCGGCGAACATCGATGGCACGCTCGTCGTCGACGGCCGCACGCGCGCGAAGCTGCCGCTGATCGGGCCGATCCGCGTGATGCCCGGGAAGCACGTCGTCCGTGTGCTCCGCGATGGATTCGCGACCTTCGAGCAGACGGTCAACGTCGTCGAACGCGAGACCACGAAGCTCGACGCGAAGCTCGAGCCGCTCACGTCGGCGGGTCGGCTGCGGCTCGAGGGACCTTCCACGCTCGACGGGGCGCAGGTCGTGATCGACGGGGCCGCGGTCGGCACCCTGCCGTGGGAGGGCACGCTCGCTCCGGGCGCGCACGTGTACTCCGTCGCGCTCGAAGACGTTGGCAGCGCGCCGCAGCTCGCGATCGTGATCGTCGGACAGACCGTGAAGGTCTCGGTCGATGGCAAGCCGCTCGGCCCCGAGCGCCGCATCGTCGTCGATCCGCAGACCGCGACTCTGTCGATCGACGGAGTGGCGCTCGGAAAGGGGCGCTTCCAAGGACGGCTGCCGCTCGGCAAGCACGTCGTCGAGGCGCGCGAGGACGGGTACGCCCCCGGCCGCGTGACGCTCGACGTGACGACCTCCGACTCGAGCGATTTCGCCGTGAAGCTCGTGGTCGATCCGACGCACCCGCGGTGGGGCACCGCTGGGCCCAAATCACGGTTCGCGATCGAGGCCTTCGGCGGCTTCGCGTTCGCGGGGTCCTTCGGCAACGATTCCACGGTGTGGTGTCGCGAAGCGAGCGTGTGCAATGTGCATTCTGTGTCGGGTCCGCGCGTCGGGCTCGGGGGTGTGTACGAGCTCCCCTCCGGGCTCGGCGTCTTCGTGCAGGCAGGTTGGTATTCGCTATCGCGAACGATGAATCGCGAATTCGTTCGCAGCTACAACGACAAGAACAATGTTGCGCAGCCCGCGACCTGGAGCATGGCCGACGAGGTCAAGATCAGCGGCCCCTTCGTCGCCGCAGGCCTCGGCTATCGGCTGAAGCTCGGCGAGACGTTCGACATCCTCGGACGCGCCACGGTGGCCGCCGCGCGCGTCACCGTCCGAGACAACATCAGCGGCGTTGCGAGCGGTGGGGGCGTCACCCTCGTCACCGCGACGGCCGCATCGGGCGCGTCCTTCGACGGGATCATGGTCGACGTCATCCCGGAGCTGAATGCCGGTGCGTGGATCGGCAAGAACTTCCGTGTGGCGCTCGGGCTGGCCCTGCCGATCTCGGTGCTGCGTGGGCCGGCGATGACGCTCGGTGACACGCGGACGCCGGACAACCAGTGTCCGAAAGCGGGCCCCAACGAACCCCTCGCGGGAACGCTGCACTGCGCGCGATCCCAGAAGCTCCACCCCGACGGAATGGCGCCCACCGGGCTCTTCGCGCGCTTTCAACCGCAGCTGTCGCTCTCGTACTGGTTCTGAACGCTACTGACGACCGCGCGTAGCCATCACCGCTGACATCTTCGACGGCAATCGCCGCGGTCGAGTGAATCAGGCCGTCACCGACGAGTGCGTGAACGACAAGGACTACAAGCTCCCGGACGGCGACGTGAAAGGCGGCTGGTGCTTCTCGAGCAAGCCGGACGTGGTCGGCGAGTCGTGCATCGCGAAGAAGGCCGCGAGTACGATCCGCTTCCTCGGCGGCGCCGATCCGCGCAACGGCTCGGAGGTGTTCACGCTCTGTCTCGAGGGGAGGTGAAGTGGTCGGCGTCACCGCGGCGTGTCGCGCGTTGTAACGCCGCAGCCGTCGTGGTCCTCTCGAGGTCCGGGGGACACGATGGAGCGGCGGAGCTGTCTCGGGGTGTTGCTGGTGATGTCGTTGTCGTGCTCCTCGCGCACGGAGGCGATCGGGGCGCACGGCGATGCGCGCGATCGGCTGCGCGCGATCGGCGCGTTCGGCGCGCGCATCGACGAGGGGCGCACGCTCGTGGCGACCGAGACCGGCTTCCAGTCCGCATCGTCGGTCGGACGGTGGGCCAACTGGGGCTCGCTGCAGGTCACGCTGCCGAGGACGGCGTCCGGAGCGGTGCGTCTCTCGATCGCCGGCATGGACGGCGCGTGGCTCTCGATCGCCGCCGAGGATCCGCCGATCGCGGGCGCGATCTCCGCGGCCACGTTGGTCTTCCCCCAGGTGGCTCCCGACCTCGACGTCGTCCATGTGATCGGCGTGCGTGACTACGAAGAGCTCCGCCTGCTCCGTTCGGTCACCGCGAAGAGCGACGCGCGCTATCGCATCCAGCACGGAGCGCACGTCGCGCGGCTACGGCTCATGGGCGATCACGTGGAAGCCGTCGACGCGGCCGGATCCGTGGTGTTCAAGACGGAGCCTCCGTTCGCGGTGGATGCTCGCGGCACCGAACGTCGCCTGCGGCTCGCGCTCTCTCGAGAAGGAGGGGACGACGTGCTCACGACGTCGCTCGACATGAACGGCCTCGTCGCGCCGATCGCGATCGATCCGTCGTGGAGCGCGGGGCCGGTGCCCACGACGCCGGCGTCCGTCGCGCGCTACCAGCACGCGTTCCTCGCGTCGGGGACGACCACCGCCTACTTCATCGGTGGGACCTCGAACGGTACGGACACGCTCGCGACGGCCGTCGCGTACGAGAGCGGCGCGTGGAAGGCGCTCCCGGACCTCCCTCAGCCGCGGCGGGAAGCAGCGCTCGGCATCTTCCCCATCGTCTCGGGTGGCGTGCTGATGATCGTGGGAGGGCGGAATGCGTCCGGCATGTTGCCGAGCGCCGAGGTGCTCCCGTACGGCGCGACCGCGTGGACACCGGCGCAGCGAGTCGGCGGGTCTTCAATCACCACCGACCTGCGCATGCGCGCGATGACCGGCGTCTCGCGGAGCACCGGGCTGATGTTGGTCGGTGGCAACAACGGCTCGAGCACGCTCTCCTCGGTCGAGCTCATCGAACACGACGGCGCTCAAGGCGTCGTCAAGTTCAAGACCAACCCGCTCGCATCTCTCGCGACGCCGCGCGAATCGGCGGCCGTCCTCGACGCGGACGCGGTCGTCGCCGGAGGCCGCAATGGCAGCGCGGTCTTGAGCACCGCCGAGCGCTGGACCGGCAGCGCGTGGGTGTCCGTGCCTGCCATGTCGAAGCCGCGGGTCGACGCTGCCGCGTTAGGGCAGATCGTGGTCGGGGGCTTCGACGGCGTGAACAGCCTCTCCACGAGCGAGACGCTGAGCGCGGGCGCGGGTGCCTGGACCGCCGGCCCCGTGCTCTCGGTGCCGCGCCGCGGAGCGATGGTGTTCTTGCTGAGCAACGCCGCCCAGACTGCGGGTCTGTTCGGCGTCGCGGGGGGCACGAACGGGGGAGCGCCGCTCGCCTCCGTCGACGGCTTCGCCTTCGACTCCCCGACGTCATGGGTCTTCCGGGATCTCGGGCCGATGCCGAGCGCGCGCGCGTTCGGGAACGCGTTCGTGACGAGCGGCGTGGCCGCAGGCTCGCTCGAGGTCCTCCTCGCCGCGGGCACCGCGGACGGGACCAACGGCTCGGCGACCACGGCGCTGTTCACGCCGCTCGTCAAGGCCGCGGCGTGCATCGGCCACGCGGAGTGTGCGAGCGGCTACTGCGTCGATGGGGTGTGTTGCGAGAGCGCGTGCACCGGCCAATGCGAGACCTGCAACGCCGGTGCGGCGGCGGGCTTCTGCACCCCGGTGACGGGAGCTCCCAAAGCAGGCCGCGCGGCGTGCGACGGCGTCGGTGCCGGTACGGTGTGCGGCAAGAGGTGCGACGGCCAGAACCGCACCGCGTGCGTCTATCCGCTCAGCGGCTCGGTCCCCTGCAACTCGAACGCCTGCACCGGCGGCGAGGAAACCAAGCAGAGCTTCTGCAACGGCTCGGGCCTGTGCGCCGACACGCCGAAACCATGCAGTCCTTATGTATGCGGCGCGACCTCGTGCAAGATCTCCTGCGCCGCGAACACCGACTGCGCCGGCGGCTACCGCTGCAAGAGCGGGTTCTGCGTCGCCTTCGACGACCCCGGCTCGCCGTGCGTCAACGGCGAAACCTGCAAGAGCGGGTTCTGCGCGGACAACGTATGCTGCGACAAGCCGTGCGCCGGGCAGTGCGAGTCGTGCGGCGAGATCGGCAAGCAGGGCACCTGTAGCGTGGTCGGCGGCGTCCCGCGGGGCACGCGCACCGCCTGCGACGCGTCGACGGCGGACGTGTGCAAGGCGAAGATCTGCGACGGAACGAACGGCGCCATGTGCGCGGGCTTCGCGAACGGCACGACCAAGGTCTGCGCCGACGCGAAGTGTGAGAGCGGCAACGTCGTGGCGGAGTCGAAGTGCGACGGGTCAGGCACCTGCGCGGCCCCGTCGGCCACGAGCTGCGCGCCCTACGTCTGCGAGGGGAAGGCCTGCCGCGCCAGCTGCACCACCAGCGCGCACTGCGCCACCGGCAACGAATGCGTCAACGGGCAGTGCATCCCCGCGTCGGCGGCGAGCTGCGACGCGTCCAAGCTGATCTCGATCGCGAAGGACGGGACGAAGCAGGAGTGCAAGCCCTACCGCTGCAAGACCGACGGCAACTGCGACGACAAGTGCTCGACGTCGAGCGACTGTCAGGACGGCTTCGTCTGCGAGACGAGCGCGGGGAAGTGCATTGCGCAGTCGGCTCCCGTAGCGGACGAGGGGGGAGGCTGCGTGATGGGTCGCGGGCGCGCCCGCGGGATTCCGAAGGGCGACGTCGCGGTGCTCGCGCTCGTCGCGCTCGTCGGTCTGCGGCGGCGCAGGCGGATTCTCGAACGCAAGTAGTCCCTGACCGAGCCCTACCGCAGGCGGCTTGACTTGGTCGGGCGTTCGCCTAGAGTCCGCGCCCCCGTCGGCGTGAGCCGCCGGCCGTAGACCTAAGAGGAACGCCATGGCGCGCAGCGATCTCACGGGCAAGCACAAGGTTCGAGCGCAGAACGTCTCGCACTCGAACATCAAGACGAAGCGTTGGCAGCGGCTGAACGTCCAGAGCCGCCGGCTCTGGGTCCCCGAGCTGAGCCGCTTCGTCCGCCTCAACGTGACGACGCGCGACATCCGCTCGATCGACAAGCTCGGCTTCTGGCCGTTCCTCACGAAGACGCTGGACCGCCGCCTCACGGGCACCCGCGGCCTGACGACCAACGAGATGCGCGGCCTCTTCAAGAAGCTCGGCATCGAGGTCGTCTTCGAGGAGCAGCACGGCGAGCACGTGCACGGCCCCGGCTGCGGTCACGACGCCGACGTCGCCGCCTCCTGAAGAAGTCTCGTTGCAGATGTCGACGGCCGCCTCACCCGCGGCCGTTCGCGTTTTTGCTTCGGCGTCCGCTCGCCGCTCGGTCCAGAGTCCAGAGTCTAGAGCTTCGAGGCAAGAGCGAGAGGCGACGACGTCTTCCTCGGGCTCTCGACTCTTGACTCTCGACTCTAGACCCTTTCGAGCCTCAGGCCGCCTGCAGAGCGGCCTCGTCGGCGAGGATCTTCCGGAGCTGTCCCATCGCGCGAGTATGGAGCTGCGAGATGCGCGGCTCGCTCACGCCGAGGGTGCTGCCGATGTCCTTGAAGCGCGCGCCCTGGAAGTAATGCATCCGGACGATGGTGCGCTCACGCTCGGGGAGCTTGTCGATCGCCTCGGACAGACGCTGCCCCTCCTGGCGCTCCTCGAGCATCTCGCTCGGACCCTTGCCCTCCTCGTCGCGAAAGCTGTCGGTGCGCTCACCCGGGCCGAGGTCTTCGAGCGCGACGACCGCGATCGGCGCGGCGTCGTCGGCGCCAGCGGTCTTCCCCAGGGCGGCCCAGCGGGCGCGGCGGGGGAGCCAGTCCTGGGTGCGGAGCTCGTCGAGGATCGCCCCGCGGATGCGGATGCGCGCGTAGCTCTCGAAGGTCGCGCCCTGGTCGCCGCCGTTCTTCCGGAGCGAGTCGACGAGCCCGTACACGCCGGCCGACACGAGATCGTCGCGGAGCACGTTCGCCGGCAGCCGGCGGAGGAACCGCGCCACGACCTGCCGCACGAGCGGCATGTGGCGGTTGACCTCCTCGGTGCTCGGAGTGCGGAACAGCGGGGACGAGGTGATCATTCGCGGAGGGCTCCAGGACGAAGGAACGAATCGAACGTCCCATCCTTGGAGCGAAGACCGCGCCAGCGACTAAGTCCCTGTTTTAACTGGAGATCTTTTCCACAGGAGGGTCAGAGGTGACCCACGGCGTCGGTCCTACCGTTGGCCCGCCCCGGGAATTGCGAGACTCGCGACGGGTCATAATTGACCCTTTGAGTCATTTCTGACCCGCGCTCGCGGATGGGGCTGCGGCAGGCTTTTCCACGGGCTTTTCGCTCTTTTCCACGCTCGCGCCCTTGTCGGCAGGAGGGGGTGGGGCGCTCAGCGGCGTCGTGGCGACCGTCGCAGAGGTCGCAATGGCGGGGGCGTCGCCCGGCTCCTTCGCCGCGAGGTCGGTCCCCTCGACGGTGGTGTCGTCGACGCCGTGGTCCACGTCCGAGCCTGGGGTCAGGTACTTCGGGGCCTCGCCGGGCTTCGAGAGGTCGACCCAGAAGGTCGACTTCGCACGCGTGTCGAAATGCACGAAGAGCGAGTTCGGGTAGTACCCGACGCCGACGTTCTTGTACGTCCGGCAGTGATCGCGCAGCACTTCGTTCGGCACGCCCGGCATGCGCATGTCGATCGCGCGGCCCACGTTGTGGTTCGAGTGCGGCGTGTACTGCGTCGGCGTCTTCGGGCGGAAGCCGCTCACGATCTCGATCGTTCGCCCGCCGAAGTGATCCGACACCTGCGCGAGCAGCGACACGAGCTTCGAGTCGATCGGGTGCTCGATGTTGAGCTTCCCGAACCGCATCATGCGTGCGACGCGCGGGAGGACGCCCGGGAGGAGCTTGCCCTTCTTGCTCACGAGCTGGATCGTCTGCGTCTCGCTCGTGCCGAACCGCACGAGGGTGATGCGCCCCGGGTTCTTCGGCTTCCCCTCGTAGGTCTTCGCCTTCGACACCTTCGCGCCGGGGATGACGAGCTTCGCACCGGGCTTGAGGTGCGTGGGATCCTTGAGCTTGTTCGCCGACGCGATCGACTTGATCGTGACGCCGTACTTCTTCGCCAGGTCGTCGATCTTGTCACCCTTGGTGACGACGTGGACGACCTCGGCACCATCTGCGAGCGACGGGAAGCCGACGAGCGCCACGGCCGGAGCGAGGGCGAAGAGGGCAGCAGTGACGAGCTGTCGGATGCGCGACTGCATGGGGATCCGGGGGCGGAAGGGATACGGCTGGGATCGTGTCGGCGCAAGCTGCACCCCGGGGCGAGCGTGGGAACGCCCTGCTCGCCCGCGAGATTCCCGGCCGCTTTCACGCGCGCCGCCCCGGTTCGTTCACGGGCACGTGTCACGTTCACGTTCACGGCGGGTCGCCGCTCGTCGAGTCAAGCACGGCCGTCTACACCGAGCCTCTCGCCGTGAAACATGAACGTGCCCGTGACCGTGAACGACCGTGACCTCGACAGTCTCGCGGGGAGGCAGGCCGCCACGTCGAGCCGCGACTCGGTATCATTTCTTGGCCGCTTTCCGGGGCGGGTGACATGCTGATTCGAACGCTCGAGAAGGAATGCGAGAGACGCTCGCATCCCGTTTCGGGCCGTCTCGCGGAGCGATTGAGGGAGTATGGCCGAAGGCAAGAACCTGGTCGGGGTCGACATCGGGTCGAGCGCCATCAAGGTCTGCCAGCTCAAGGAGACCCGGAAGGGGCTCACGCTGGTGAAGCTTGGTTACGAACCACTCCCGCCGCAGACGATCATCGACGGACACGTCATGAACTCTGGCGCGGTGGTGGAGGCGCTCGGGAAGGTCTTCCGTGACGCCGGGGTGAAGCAGAAGGACGTGGCGCTCGGCGTCAGCGGCCAGAGCGTCATCATCCGCAAGATCAGCGTCCCGCTGATGACCGCCGCGGAGCTCGACGAGCAGATCCAGTGGGAAGCCGAGCAGCACATACCGTTCGACATCAAGGACGTGCAGATCGACTACGAGGTCCTGCGTCGTCGGCCGGAAGCTGGCCAGATGGATCTCCTGCTGGTCGCCGCGAAGCGCGACGAGATCAACGACTACGCGGAGCTCGTGCGCGAGGCGAAGCTCAAGCCGCTGTGCGTCGACATCGACGCGTTCTGTCTGCAGAACATCTTCGAGATCACCTACGGGCTCCCTGGCGACAACACCGTTGCACTCCTCAACGTCGGCGCCTCGCTGACGTCGCTGAACATCGTCGCGAAGGGCGTGTCTGCCTTCACGCGTGACATCGCGAACGGCGGCAACTCCTTCACGGAGGAGATCCAGAAGCAGCTCGGCGTCGGTCGCGAGCAGGCCGAGGCCTACAAGATGGGCGGCACCGGGACCGAGCCCGTACCGGCGCAGGTGCAGAACGTCCTCGCGCAGGTGGCCGACGGTCTCGCCGGAGAGATCCAGCGCTCGCTCGACTTCTTCCTCGCGACGAGCGGCGAGTCCGAGATCACGCGCATCTACCTGGCCGGCGGCGGTGCTTCGCTGCCGAGCCTGGCGACCGCCATCGAGCGTCGCGCGCGCGTCCCCGTGGAGCGGTTCAACCCCATGGCGAAGGTCGCGGTCGAATCGGGTATCAACGCAGACATGGCCATGGCGCGGGGCGAGCAGATCGCCGTCGCGCTCGGTCTCGCGCTGCGCAAGGATCGGGAGAAGCGCGCATGATTCGCGTAAACCTGCTGCCGCGCCGTCGCGAGACGAAGCGCGAGGGGGGCAAGGCGTGGATGGCCCTCCTGGTCGCCGCCCTCCTCGCGGAGGTCGTGGTCATCGTCATCGTCCACGCCAACAAGAAGAAGGAGCTCGACGAACAGCTCGCCGTGGCGCTTGGCCTCTCGCTGCGCAAGGACCGGGAGAAGCGCGCATGATTCGCGTAAACCTGCTGCCGCGTAGGCGCGAGGGCAAGCGT
>JBKJQC010000020.1:0-2565 GCA_046593995.1 Polyangiales bacterium | reverse complement strand
GATCGCCGCCGGCGCCTTCTCCTTGCCGCACGCGGCCACGAGCGCTGCGACCACGAGACAGGGGATCGTTCGCATCACGCCTGCTCGAGCCGCTTCTGGTTCCACTCGAACTCGTCGCGGAAGCCCTTCTCGGTGGAGGTGCCGACGAAGGACGCGAGCTTGCCGCCGATGAGCGGGATCTTGCAGCTGACCTCGTAGTCGACGACGTAGTCGCAGCCGGTGCCGTTCGCGACGATGGCGATGGTCCCGCCGATCTTCACCGGCACGCCCTTCACGTCGACGTCGAAGCGCGCCGTCTTGGTCGCGGCGTCCCACAGCTTCACGTCCTCGACGGTGTTGCTCGGGCTGAAGAGCTTCTTCGCGAAGGACGGGACCTCGGCCTCCACCAGCCGGGTGTTGGTCAGCTTCTCGCCGGTCTTCGCGACCTTCACGTCGCGCTCGCCGAACGAGAGCGACCGCGCCTTCACGACCTCGGGGTCGGTGACGAGGCGATAGACGGCATCGGCACCCTGCTCGAACGTGAACCGGACGGTGGGCATGACCTCCCGTCGTTACCCCGTCCAGAAGCGGAGGGCGATCGTCCTGCGGGCTCGCGCGCTCACGCGCTCATGGGCGCGAGAGATCGCTCGCAAGGCCGCGGGCGACGGCGAGCAGGCCTTCGAGGCGCGCCCGCAGGTTCCGCATGGCGGTGAGATCGGGCGCCCGGCCTTTCGTCTCGAGGAACGCCGTCAGCGTCTCGATCGCGGCTCGGCGGTCGGTGTAGCGCAACGCGCTCCAGTGTCCGTCGCGCAGGTCGGCGACGTGTCCCTTGAGGGCGAGCGCCGAGTCGACGTCGAGGCGTGCCCACCTCGCTCTGTCGATGACGGCATCGACGTTGGCCGCGCTCGGATCGGCGAGCGTCGCACGGACGACGTCGCCGAGCTTGTCGATCCGCCCCCGCACGCGCTCGACGGCGGCGGGCTCGAGGTCGCGCGAGGTCCACCCCGATCGTTCGGGCGTCGGCCCTACGTCGTCGGAAGAGGGCGGCTCGGGGGTGGGCGCGACGCGCTCCCTCGCTCGGGGTCTCGCGCGGAGGCTGTCGTACGCGGTCTTCACTTCGCGGAAGCGCGCCGCGGAGTCACGGCTCCCCGCGTTGCGATCCGGGTGGTGGAGGAGCGCGAGGCGCCGAAAGGCGCGGACGATCTCGGCGTCCGTCGCGAACCGGTCGACGCCCAGGACGGCATACGGATCCACGCGCGATCGATGCTCTTCCCCATGTCCTGTTGCAGGGGCTCAGGTCACGATCGCGTCGTACCCGGCGCCCACGAGCTGGAGCAGGCAGAACCCGTTCCCGAAGGGATCCGCGAAGAACGCCAGGCGCCCGTAGGCGTGCTCCTCGAGCGAGTCTTCCTGGGTGGCGCCGGCAGCCACGACCCGGGCGATCGCTGCCTCGATCTCTTCGACGACGAAGTCCATGTGCACGGGCGTCCAGTGCCGCGCGTACGAACGAAGGGCGCCGGGGCACGGCTTCGTGCCGGCTGCCTTCACGAGCAGGTAGAGCGCGGACGACGCACCGAGCAGCTCGACGAAGTCGCCACCCATGCGGCGGCCGACGCGCAGGTCGAACGCCGAGGTGTAGAAGGCGATCGCGCGCTCGAGATCGTCGACGTCGATGTTGACGAAGATGTCCACGAGGCCGAGCGTATCGCGGCGTCAGCGCGCGCCCAGGCACTCCGCGACGACGCGATGATTTCCGGGATGGAGGAAGAGCATCCAGTGGCCGATCGGACAGACGCCGTAGGGCGTCTCGACGGGCTCGAGCCCCTCGGTGTCCCACGACGAGCGCGGGGTCAGCACGTCGCCGCGCGTCCCCACCGAGAACATACGCACGCCGTCGGGCGCGGGCGCTGCGCGCAGCTCGCGCATGAATGCACAGTCCGGCGTGGTCTGCGCGATCGCGTGGACGGTGCGGGAGGGGATGATCTGAATGAGCCGCGCGAGCGTGCTGCCGTTGAGGGGCCCACCGACCGAGACGAAGCGATCGACGTGCGCCGCGCCGCCCATGCACTTGATGTAGTAGAGGCCGATCAAACCGCCGAGGCTCATGCCGACGAGCGTCACCCGTCGAGCGCCGGTCGCCATGCGCGCGCGTTCGACCTCTTCGGCGACGAGCTGCGCGGCGACGCGCATGTCGCCGTACCCGAGGAGCCGCTGGGGCGCCGCAAACGTGCGGAAGCCGTGCGCTTCGAACGCACGACCGTACAGGCGCGCAGCGACGTGCGGCGCGCCGAGACCGCTGACGATGACGAGGGGCGCGGGCGTCGACACGGAGACAGCCTACCCGCGATCGGCACGCTCCCGCGACGGGCGCGACGGGCGCTGCATCGTCCAGAGCGGCGGAAAGCCCGCGCCGAGGACGTGCTCGGCGACGACTTCGAAGCCGAGCTTGCGGTACAGCGGGAGGTTCGTCGGGTTGGTCGTCTCGAGGTACGTCGGCACGCACTCTTCGTCGGCGCGCGACGTGACGACCGAGAGCAGCTTGCGCGCGAGCCCCTTGCCCTGGTGGTCCGGGTGCACGCCGACCGT
>JBKJQC010001263.1:0-12383 GCA_046593995.1 Polyangiales bacterium | reverse complement strand
GACACCGCCGACACCGCCGACACCGCCGACACCGTCGCCGACACCGCCGACGCGAGACCGAGCGTCGACCCTTCCGCGCGGCTCCTCTTCTGGCAGGGCGCCGGGCAACTTGGTCTCGCTTGGTTCGACGCCGCCGGGACGGTGTCCGTCGTCCCCGTGACGACGCCCTCGCGGCAGTGGACGCGCGTCGTGGCTCTACCGCCCAATCATGCCGTGCTCTGGGCAGCGGGCGATGGTGGACGAGCCCTCGCCACGATCGACCGCGCTTCGTCTGCGATCACGGTCTCGGCGCTCTCGTCCTCGTCGGGGTGGTCGACCGTGACCGCGATCGGTGTCGACGAGATCCTCTCCTACGACAAGGTCACGGCGCACGTGCGCGTCGAAAAGCTCCAAGCCTCCGCGCTCACGATCGTCGGCGACACGACGACGAACGTCGCCACCGCGCAGGGCTACGACGATGTCGTCGCGATGGGCGATCGCACAGTGTTCATGTACGACCGCTCGAACGGCCGACACTGGACGGGCAACTGGAGCGGATCGGGACTCGTGGGGGTCGAGCGTTTCGGCTTGGCGCCCGGGTGGACGCACGCCCGAAAGCAAGCCGCAGCCAACGTCTTCCTCTACGCGAACGACGGCGTGCCACAATTTCGCGGCTACTCGGCGCTCATCACGCCGTACGCCGACGGACGCGCGCCGTCGCAGCTCGGCGCCTGGCAGGATGCGACGCCCGAATGGACCGAGCTCCTGTTCGACGAGGTCGTCGCTTCCGGGCCGAACGTGCTGCTCTACCGCACCGACGGCATCGGCCGGGTCGGCCGCCTCGAGTACGACGACAACTTCGTCCTCCGTTTTCGTTCGCTGACGACGGGCCCGCCCCTCGCGCTGCCGACGGGGTGGACGACGATCGTCTCTCTCGACTGACGCGTCCGTCTCCGAGCGCGCGCGGGCTCACGCATCCGCGGTAGGCGCGTGCGCTCGTTTCGTGGGCAGGAAGCGGCGCACGTAGGGCCACCACAGTCGCCGCGACAGGAACAGAATCGAGAGCGCGAATCCGAACCCGGTCAGCCGCAGACCGAGGGTGAGGTTCCAGGGCCAGTACTTCAGGCGCACGTTCCAGGCGCCCGGCGGCACCTCGAGGACCATCAGCTTGTTGTCGTCGACGAGCGTCCCGACGTTCGTGCGCCAGTTCTTCTCGTACGGCATGTTCACGAGGATGCGCGCGTAGCGGCTCGCGACGACGTGGATCGTCATCGTGTTCTGCGTGCGGGTCACGTTCGGGACCGTGGCGGCCGTAGGGTCGGCGGTCTTCGCCTGCGGGACGTCGCCCACCCACAGCGGCGCGCCGGCCGTGAAAGGCCATGAGTCGTCGCACGCGATGCGACCGCGATTCTGCATCGGCTGGTCGATGAACGGCGCGTGCTTCGGGCCCTCCAGGTACATGTTCGGCGAGGGCTCGATCTCCGACTCGGGCGTGGAGATGAACTTCTCGGCCACGATGATGTTCGCCAGGCCGGCGACGTCTCCCGCGCCGATCAGCGCGATCGCGATCACGACGCTTCGCGCTGCGTCCGAGGTCCTGGCGGAGATGCGCGCACTGCGGAGCAGCTGCGGCACGCGATCGATCGCAAGCCCGACGTACGCAGCGATGAACATCATCAGACTGAGTCGGAAGCGCGACGGCACGCGCATCGCCGTGAACGGGAAGACGTGTTCCTTGAGGTACGCCCAGGGGTAGTGCGGGCCGCGGTGCCCGAGCATCGTCAGGAAGACGAACGTGCCGAGGAGCAGGAGCCACCAGGTCTCCCCCGCGGCCGCGGCGATGCCGAGGAACGCGACGCCGAGCACGAGCCACCCGCAATACGTGCTGTACTCGGGCCAGACGTAGGACTGGCCGTCGAGGTACCAGCCGTGCGTCTTGTCGAAGTACATCTGCTTGAGCGTCTCGTAGCTGATGGCATCGGTCTCGACGCCGAGCTCGCGCTTGTGGGAGCGCAGCTGATCGAACACCGGCAGGAAGCGACAGGCGCCGACCGTGAGCCCGACGGCCATCACGATGATGCCTGCGCGTGCGATCTTGGGGATTCGTCGGATCTGGATCGCGCGGAGGAGCGTCTCGACACCGAGCACGAGAGCGGTGTGCACGAGCGGGTACGCGCCCCCCTCGAGCATGATGTACGCGACCAAGAGGCCGAGCCCGACCGCGAAGTCGACGTTCTCTTCGGCGCGCCGCCAGAGCATCACCGCGAGCGGGAGGAAGAGGAACGTCGTCAGCGCAGCGTGCCCGCCGGCGTATTGGGTCGTGTGCCCGACACCGCACGCCCAGAGCGTCGCCGCCGCGAACGCAGCCACGCGTGTCAGCTTCAGCTCGTGGCGGACGAAGAGCCACATGCCGACGAAGCCGATCGCTGCGTGCGTGACATACCAGACGACCATCGTCTTGGTCGCGGACAGCGGCAGCGTGAGGAACACCAGCGGCGACGCGACAGGCATCTCGGGGTTGTCCCAGAGAGGCACGCCGCCGCACTCGTATGCATTCCACAGGGGGAGCTCGTGGAAGCGGAGCACACTGATGTGCGCCATGCTGAAGATGCGAAGGAAGCCCTGTCCGTCACCCCCTTGGGTGTTCGGCATGAGCGAGATCGCAGGCCACCACGTGATCGTCGCGATGAAGTAGGCGACGGCGGTGAGGGCGAGGGCTCGCGCCCACCAGGGGCGAAGCGGGTTCTCCGGGACCATCGGACGGGCGCACGCTATCACGGTGCCCCCCGCTCGGTTGCGCCTCCGCGTGTACAGCGCGTGGTCGAGGCGGTTGCGCGTGCGCGGACGATGGGGCAGGGTTCGGTGCTTTCCCTTTTCTTCTGACACGGACGAGGTCCCGCTTGCTTTCCCCTGCGAGCTCCGACACAGCCGACGCGCCGATGACCGGTTCTGCGACCGCCTCCGAACCGAGGCCATCGTTCATCCGCAAGCACGGGGTGAAGACGGCCGTCTCCCTCGCCATCGCGGGCGCGTTCGCCTGGGCGCTGACGCGCGCCGGGCTCCCCATCGTGCCGAGCCACGAGAGCATGGCGAAGGTGAGCTGGCCGCTCGTCGGCCTCCACGCGCTCATGTTGGTGCTCGTGCACTTCCTCCGCGCGCTGCGCTGGCGCCACCTCTTGCGCCCGCTCGCCCCGGAGATCACGAATCGCCGCGTCATCGCGGCCTCCTGGCTGGGGTTCACGGCGATCCTGCTCTTGCCCCTTCGCGCGGGAGAGTTCGCCCGCCCGTGGCTCGTCCGCGACGGGAGGAAGATCACCTTCAGCAGCGCCCTCGGGACAATGGGCGCCGAGCGCGTCATCGACGGCCTGATCGTGACGATGGTCCTCGCTGGCGCGCTGATCTTCGTGCCCCGCCTCGATCCCCTGCCGAAGACGGTCGGCGATCTCCCCATCCCCGTGGCCGCGATCCCCGCGGCCGGGTACGCCGCCCTCGCGGTGTTCGTCTGCGCGTTCAGCGCGATGGCCGTCTTCTACTTCGCCCGCACCTTCGCGCAGCGGGTGGTGCGCGGGACCATCGGCCGGATCAGCCCGCGCCTCGGCGACCGCGTCGCGCAGATCGTGTCCGGTCTCGCCGAGGGGCTGCACTTCCTCGCGGATCGCCGCCACGGCGTCCCGTTCATCGCCGAGACTCTGTTCTACTGGACGGTCAACGCCGGCGGGATGTGGGTCCTCGGGCTCGCCTGCGGCCTCCCGATGACGTTCGGCCATGCCTGCGCGGTGATGGGCGTACTCGCGGTCGGCATCCTCGTCCCCGCCGGGCCCGGGCTGTTCGGCGCGTTCCAGGCTTCGACCTACGGCGCCCTGGCGATGTATTTCGCGCCGACGCTCGTGGTCTCCAGCGGCTCCGCGTACGTGTTCCTCCTCTACGTCGTGATGTTCATCTGGCACCTGGTCGGCGCCGTCATCGCCGGCGTGATGGACCCGGCCGTCCTCCGCAGCGTCGACGACGCCCCCGGGGTCGGCGCGACCGACCCTCCCGTCGCCTGAGTCACGCCTCGCGCGCGCTCGTTTACAGCGCGCGGCGAGCGCGATAGCGAGGGACCATGGCGGCCAAGATCCATCCGACGGCGAGCGTTCATCCGACTGCGGTCCTCGACGGTGACGTCGAGGTGGGCGAAGGCTGCGTGATCGGCGCTCTGACGTACATCCTCGGCCCCGCGCGGATCGGCGCGCACACCAAGATCTACCCGCACTGCGTGATCGGCTGCGAAGGCGAGCACAAGACCAAGGGCCCGGTCGGCGCGATCGTCATCGGGGAGCGGAACATGATCCGCGAGCTGGTCGTCATCCAGCGCGGCACCGGCGATCACGAGACGACCATCGGCAACGACTGCTACGTCATGGACCACACGCACGTGGCGCACGACGTCGTGCTCGACGACGAGGTCACGCTCTCGCCCAACGTCGTCCTCGGCGGCCACTCGCACGTGCTGCGCGCCGCGACGATCGGCATCGGCGCCGTGACCCATCAGTTCTCGACGGTCGGCGCCTACTCGATGACCGGCATGGGCGCGGTCGTCACCAAGGACGTCCCGCCCTTCGCGGTCGTGGTCGGCAACCCGGCGAAGTTCCTCCGCCTCAACACCCACGGCGTGAAGCGCGCGGGCGTCGCCGAGGACGCGGTCAAGGTCGAGGGCGGCGTGCTCGTGAGCGACCACGAGACCGTCCGCTCCCTCTCGGAGACGTTCAAGAAGCACGTGCGCCGACAGATCCTCGACCTCGTCCCTTCGCGCGAGTGAGCAGTCCGGAACGATTCAAACAATTGCGACGAGCGCGCACCCCGCAACTCCCGCGAGCTCTTCGGGACGCGCGCTCAGATGAACCTACGCCGTGTCGTGCGGGACAAGCCTGGTGTCCGACGACGGCGCTCCCTCATCTCGTTCGGCCACCAGTGCTCGGCGGTCGCGTCGTCACGAACTGCATGGCGCGTGCCGACGAGGGGCCGCTGCGCGCCGCGAGGAACGACCGAGCGAGAAGCTACCCACCATAACCAACTGTTTCGATCGCGCGAAACGTCGAAACACCCGACGTTGTGGGCGCGCGGCGGCGCGTGCTAGTTCTCGCCCCCGATGGCCACCGACCGCGAAGCCGGCGACTCGCCTGCCGCGCGGCGCGCGCTCGATCGCGAGCGCCTGATCGAGCTGCTCCGCACCGCGCGCACTCGGGTCACGGTCGTCCACCTCGCGGTCGCGTTCGTCGCGCTCTACACGGTGTGGCGCATCATGCTCCGTCTGCGCCTCGGGGCCGACGGGACCGACGAGGCCTTCTACGCGGTGTTGCAGCACCGCTTCACGCTCGGCGACAAGCCGTACGTCGACGAGGTCAACCTCCGTCAGAGCTTCTCGTTCATCCCGCTCCCCTTCTACTGGGCGTACTTCCACCTGCGCGGGTCGACCGATGGGGTGATGCTTTTCCTGCGGGGGCTCTACTTCGTCTTCACCTGCCTCACCTCGCTCGTCATCTATCGGTTCGCCCTCGTACGGGTCGGGCGCACCGCCGCGGTGGTGATTGCCCTCGTGGGGATCGCGTTCGTCCCCTTCAACGTCCCGACCTGCTCGTACAACACGCTCGGGTGCACGTTCCTCACGTCGGGGATCTTCCTCACGCTCTGGCGGCTCGAGGGGACGGCCCCGAAGTGGACGCACTTCGCCTCGGGCTTCGCGCACGGCCTCGCGATCATCGCCTACCCACCGATCGTGATCGCGGTCGTGCTCTTCGGGTGCGCGGCGCCGTTCTTCGACGACGGCGACAAGCGCTTCCGCAACTTTGCGCTCTACGTGGCCGGCGGCGTGACGACGGTGCTCCTCATCCTGCCGCTCCTACGTAGCGCCGGGGCGAGCGGCATCCGCGAGGCCGTCGCGTACGAGCGCGCCCTGACCGCGCCGCGCACCGTCGAGAAGCTGAAGGCCGTCTTCGAAGAGCTGTGGACGCTCGCGCCGACGCAGCCGCGTCTCCTCGTGATCACGCTGCTGTTCATCGTCGCGGCGCGCCACTTCGCCGTCGTGCGGACGCTCTTCCTCCCGCTCGTCATCCCCGCCATCGCCTGGTGGGTGAACACCCCCGCGCTCAAGGGGGCGGGGAACCAGCACTGCGTCGGCCTCTATTTCAACGTCTACGCGGGCATGGCGGGGGTCGCGTTCCTCGCGCTCCGCCCGCTCGATCGCACGACGCTCCGCTTCCTCTTCGTGTGCTTCCTCCCGAGCGCGGTGGCCGGGATCACCAACGGTTACTCGAGCGACAACGGCGCGATGAACTCCGGCCTCGGCGCCTTTCCCGCGTCGGTCCTCGCGTTGATCCTCGCGACCGAGATCGCGTCGAGCGGCGCGCGTCGCGAGCGAGCTCTGTGGTGGGCGATGGCCGCGGCCGCGAGCATCGTCTACTACCACATCGAGCTCGCCTACTCGTTCGTCTACCGCGACGATCCGGCGGAGACGCTGAAGACGCGCGTATCCGCCGGTCCGTACATGGGGATGTACACATCGGTCGCCAACAACGCGATCCTCCTCGAGGTGCATCGCGTGATGAAGCAGCACGAGGATCCGCGCGGTCGCGTGCTCAGCTTCTACGATTTTCCGGCCGGGTACCTGTCGACCAAGATGAAGGTCGGGATGCCGAGCTCGTGGACCGACAACCGCATCCCGGCGTCGCCGTTCATGATGAACTACTACAAGCGTCATCTCACCGGGTTCGGACTCGTCGTGCGCTGGCCGGTGCAGAATCGCTACGGGCGCACCGAGCTCGAGAACCTCGTCGAAGATCCGGCCCGCATCCTCTATCGCGGCAGCAACGGCTGGATCCTCTATCGCGAGCCGCCCCCGCAGCCCTGAGTCGAATGATGGCGATGCGCGCGATGCTCCGGGAACGTGTCGCCCTTGCGTTCGACAAGCAGCGGAAGGCCCTCGGCCCGCTCGGGATCGCTGCCGCGAGCTTCACGGTCTACCTCGTCTATCGTCTCCTCGCGCGCTACCGCCTCGGCGCCGACGTCACGGACGAAGCGCTTCTCGCGAGCATCACGCACCGCTTCGCGCTCGGCGACGCGCCCTTGCACGACGAGATCAACCTGCGCCAGGGGTTCGCGCTCGTAGTGCTGCCGTTCTACTGGCTGAAGCTCCGCCTCCAGGGGTCGACGGACGGGATCGTCTTGTTCCTGCGTCACCTCTACCTCGCCATGGCGTGCGGTACCGCGCTCGCCGTCCACCGATACGCGCGCGATCGCATCGGCCACTGGCCCGCCGTCGTCGTCGCGCTCGCGGCGGTCGTGTTCGTGCCTTTCAATCTGCCGACCTGCACGCACGAGACGCTCGGCTCCACGCTCTTCACCGCCGGCATCTTCCTCTCGCTCTGGCGGCTCTCGAGCCCCGCGCCGCGCTGGTCCGCGGTGCTCGCCGGGTTCACGCACGCGCTCGCCATCATCGCGTTTGCGCCGCTCGCGCTCGCGGCGCTCGTCGTCTTCGTCGCGGCTCCGTTCTACGACGACGCGACCATGCGCGAGCGGTTGCGCAATGCCGCTCTGCACCTCGGCGGCGCGCTGCTCGGCGCGATGTTCCTGATACGCGCGTTGCCGCTGTGGAGACCGGGCTACGTGCAGGGCATGCTCCTCGAGCGCGCGATGTCCGGCGCGCGCAACATGGAGCGGCTCCGCGCGGTCGCCGACGAGCTGTGGACCTTCGCGCCCGCGCAGCCTCGGCTGATCGTGGCGACGCTCTTGTTCGTGGTCGCAGCGCGGTCGTTCGGGCTCGTGCGCCTCGTCGCGTTGCCCGCCGTGGTGCCCGGCATCGCGTGGTGGATGACCGCGCCGCCCATCGCCAACAACCTGCACACCGCGTCGCTCTACTTCAACGTCTACGCCGGGCTCGCGGGGCTCGTCTTCCTCGTGATCCGCGGGATCGACCGCAGCGCGCTCCGCCTCTTCTTCTGCGGCTTCCTCCCGAGCGCAGTCGCCGCGCTCACGTTCGCGTGGGCGAGCGACCAAGGGTCCGTCAGCGCGGGCTTCGGCGCGTTCCCGGCGAGCATCCTCGCGGTGATCCTCGCGACGGAGATCGCCTCGAACCAGGGGCGGCGAACGCGCGGTCTGTGGTGGGCGACGGCGGCCGCGGCGAGCATCGCCTATTACCACGTGGATCTCTCGTACACGTACGTCTACCGCGACCTCGCGCCCGAGCTGCTCACCGCCGAGGTGAAGACGGGCCCGTACCGCGGCCTCCGCACGAACGAGAAGAACGCGGTGATGCTCACCGAGATGACGCGCGTGCTCCGCCAGTACGAGGACAGGACCGCGCGCATCATCAGCTATTACGACTTCCCGGCCTGCTTCCTCATGACCCAGATGAAGCCCGGGTTCCCGAGCGTGCAGATCGACGCGCGCCTCGCGCCGACGCCCTACATGCTCGCGTACTACAAGAAGCACCTCACGGGACGCGGCCTCGCGATGCACTGGCCATGGGTCGCGAACAAGGCGGGGCGTACGGACCTCGACAAGATGATCGAAGACCCTGCGCGCGTGCTGTTCACGGGCGCGAACGGCTGGGTGCTCTACCGCGAGCCCGCGCCGCCGTGACTACGGCAGGCGCCGAGCGCGTCGCGTGAGCCACACGGACGCGGCGATCGCGGACGCGGAGCCGACGATCGTCGCGACCAACCCGGCGACGTAGAGCGCGGGGCGGTAACGCAAGGTCACCTGCTGCTTCCCCGCGGGGAGGGCGAGATCCATCGCGCCCGACGCGCTCTTACGCACCTCGCCGACCGAGGCGCGCCAGTCGGGGTCGAACGTCTGGTTCAGGTGCACGGTCGTCGCGCGCGCGAGATCGACGTCGAGCAGGGTCACGTCCTGCCGCACGATGGCGTCGACCTTTCCTGCGCCGCCGTCGACCGTCACGTGCGGCCGCGGACCGGTCGCGAGACCGCCGGCCTCTCTGTATCCGAGTCCGAGCGCGTAGCAGCCGACCACCCCGAGGTTGCGCATCGGGAGCTCTGCCCGGCGCGGATCTTCCGGCAGCAGGTGATAGGGCTGCGTCGGCGGATCGGGGCGGTGGAGCCACACGTCGGGCTGCTGCTGCGAGAGCACCTTCTTCGCGGCGTACGCGACGTCGACGATCGCCAGCAGCGCCGCAAGCACCACCACCGCGATCAGCGCGGGCCGGCGCGCGGCCTTGATCGCTGCGTCGATCGCCACTGCGCCCGCGACCGCGACGCCGAGCATCACGAGCGCGAGCCAACGCCCGGGCACGTTGAGCTGCTCGAAGATGGGGAGCTTGAGCGACAGCGCATAAGGCGCCATCGGGTGGAACATGCCGCGCGCGAACGCGAGCCCCGCGAGGATGATCAGCGGGATGTCGAAGCGGCGCGGGGGGAGGATGATCGCGGTGCCGGCGCCGGCGATGGCCATCCCGCACGCGAGCGGTCCGAGGTAGGCGCGGTACTCGTCGCGCCCGTACGCGGTGCCGAGCGCCTTGAACGTCTCGTTCTCGAGGAGGAACGTGACGATCTGACCGAAGTCGAGCTTGTCGGCTTCCTTGAAGACGTGCGGGTGCCGTCCGAGCTCGATCCACGACGGGTAGAGCTTCACGCCCGCGAGCAGCAGGAAGGACACCATCGCGACGCCGAAGGCCGCGCCCACGCGCTTCGGCCCTGCGTCGGGGTGGAACAGACGCGGGGAGAGCGCGCACAGGAGCGCCACCATGGTGATCGCGAGCGGGAGGAGCATCCCCCCCTCGAGCACCATCAGCGCGAGCGCCGCGCCGCACCCGATCGCGTAGCGGAGATCGCGCTCCCCCTCGCGCACGAGCCAGAGCACCCACGGCAAGAGCGCGAGCGGCGCGAAGTGCACGCGCGACGGGAACTGGAAGATGACGAAGCCGCTGCACGCGAAGATCGCCCCGGCCCAGAACGACGCGACGCGCCCGAGGGCGTGCGAGCGGCGGCACCACGCATACGTGCCGACGTGCGCGAGGAGCATCCACAGCGTGATCATCCAGCGCGACATCGCGTCGCCGTGGACGCGGAGCACGCCGGCCACGAGCGAGGAGACGAGCGGCGTGTCGGGGTTCCCGAGGAACGGCCAGCCACCGCACTGCGAGCGATCCCACAGCGGAAACCCGTCGCCGCGGAGGAACGAGGTGCGCGCGGCCTCCCAGTAGCGGATGACGAGCTGTCCTTCGCCGCCGGGGGTGACGTCCTTCACCCAGTACGCCTCGCGCACCCAGCGCACGAGCACGAACGCGGCGAGGACCACGACGACGCGCGCGATCCACTTCGTGAGATCCGGCCCGCGACGGGGGCGGATCATCGCCCGACCGTCCGCCGTCGTCGCGCGAGCTCCAGGTCGATCTTCGCGAGATCGACGAGCGTCCGAGCCATGCCGCCGAAGCGGAGCTTCGAGTCCGCGACGTCGACCCAGGTCTCGAGCGGCACCTCGAGGAAGGCATCGTCGCCGAGCCCCGGCACGTCGCGCGTGCCGATGCGCAGGCGCCCGAGGAGCTCGATGTCGAAGGCCCACCGCGACGTGAACGGCGTGGAGAGCGCCTCGCGCAGCGCAGGCACGTCGCGGAAGAATTTCGCGCCGCACTGCGTGTCGTAGAACGGCATCTCCAGGATCTTCGAGGCGATCGTCGCGAAGACGCGCCCGAGATAATGGCGCGAGTTCTTCCGGACGATGTTCCGTCCGATCATCAGCACGCGCGATCCGACGACGACGTCGCGACCGGTGCGTTCGACCTCGCCCAGCAATCGCACGAGCTCTTCGGGGGGCGTCGAGAGATCCGCATCGGCGAACCCGACGACCGGGAACCCGCCCGAGAGCGCGTGCAGCATCCCGCGGCGCACCGCCTCGCCCTTGCCGCCGTTCTTCTCGAGCGCGAGCACGTCGATCGTCGGCTCACGCGCGCGGAGCGCCTCGAGGACGGAGCGGGTGCCGTCGCGCGAGCCGTCGTCGACGAAGAGGAGCGAGACACCGGGCTCTCGCGCGAGGGCGACGAACCGGTCGCGATCCAGGCGGTGCTCCTCGTCGAAGCAAGGGACCACGATCGTCCGAGAGTGGACCCGGCTCATGGGTAGGCGCCGCACCATAGTCGGCAGCCGGCGCGACGGCCAGCCTGCGATTCACCGGGCATTCCTGCCGGTGACGCCTTGGACGACTTGACGTAGGTTGCCGCGGCGATGAGCGGGCTCACAGCGAAGGAGCGCAGGATCGTGCGCCTCTTCCTGTGGCTGTGCGCGGTCCCGCTGCTGCTCGTCTTCCCCTATCTCTCGGCGGTCAACAACCCGAACGAGAACGTCCGCACGTACATGACGATGGCCATCGTCGAGCAGCGGACGTTCCGCATCGACGACATGATCGCGCGCCACGGTTGGTGCAACGACATGGCGCTCGTCCCGGGCAAGAACGGCGAGCCCGCGCACCACTTCTCGGTCAAGGCGCCGGCCGCGAGCTACATGGCCGTCCCTGCGTACTGGGCGTTCACCAAGATCGCACCGCGCCTCGGGCACAAGGTGCCGACGGCCGAGTCGTCGCCCGAAGCGCGCGCGTGGTGGCTGCGATGGGGCACGTGGGTCTGTCGCTTCTTCGCGGTGCAGATCCCGTGCGTGCTCTTCCTCGTCTGGCTCGAGCGCTACCTGCGCGCGTTCACCGCGGACGCCTCGCTGCGCCTCACGGCCGTCGCGGCCGCGGGCCTCGGTACGAACTACGTCGCCTACACGCACCTGTTCGCGAGCCACTCGCTCTTCGCGGTCGCCGGCTTCTGCTCGTTCGCGATCGCCGAGCGTGAGCTCCGCCTCTCGCGCTTACAGCCGAAAGAGCGCCGCGTCTCCGCGGCTTTTCTCGCCGGATTCTGCACTGGTTGGATGGTGCTCCTCGAGTACCACTCGCTGCCGATGGCGCTGGTCCTCGCGCTCTTCGGCGCGGTCGTGTTCCACCGCCCGACGCGGCTCGTCGCCTACGGCGTCGGCGGGATGATCAACGCCGCGGCGATGATGTTCTTCCAGTGGAAGGCGTACGGGAACCCGCTCACCCCCGGCCACAAGATGGTCGAGAACCAGGCGTTCGCGGCCGAGCACCACAAGGGCCTGTTCGGGATCGTCATGCCGAGCATGGACGCCTTCAAGAGCATCTCGTTCGATCGCGGGTACGGCTTCTTCGGTCTGAGCCCGTACATGTTCATCGGTCTCGCCGCGTTGCCCGTCGTGTTCCTCTTCCGCGGACGCGACGCGCGTCGCACGCGACACCTCCGCATCGTCACGGTCGTGTGGGCGTTCGCGATGCTCGCCCTCTGGCTCGCGAACGCGGGGTTCCTCCACTACCGCGGCGGTTGGACCATCGGGCCGCGTTACCTCGGCGCGGCGCCGCCGTTC
>JBKJQC010001039.1:0-3982 GCA_046593995.1 Polyangiales bacterium | reverse complement strand
CTGTGCGACCACGCGATTCGCTGCCCCGCCTCGCCGATCACGATCTCGGTGCTCCCTCCGCCGACGTCGATGACGGCCACGCGCGCGCCGTCACGATGGCCAACCCGCCGAGCGCACCGCCGAAGGTGAGCGCCGCCTCGCGCCCGCCGCTCGCGACCTCGACGGTGCCGCCGAGGATCTCGGCGGCGCGCTCGCGAAAGGCGCTGCCGTTGTCGGAGTCGCGCGTCGCGCTGGTGGCCACCGCGGCCGTACGCACGACGCCGAGCGCACGCGCACGCTCCGCATATCGCCGAAGCACGTCGAGCGTGCGCGCGACCGCGTCGTCGTCGAGCCGGCGGGTGCGGTCGACGCCGGCGCCGAGGCGCGTGATCTCGGCGTGCTCCTCGACAGCGGCCAGCGCCGTCAGGACCTCGCCCGGAGACGAGGTGCGCCGCTCCGCGACCAACATCAGCACCGTGTTCGTGCCGATGTCGATCGCGGCTACGCGCACGTCACTCCACGTCGAGCTTCATGAGCTCGCTCGCGTCCGGGAGGATCGCGATCTCGACGCGGCGATTGCGCTTCCGCTCTTCCGGCGTCTGGTTCTCGCGCGTGCCGGCCACCGGATCGAGATCGCCGTAGCCTGCCGCGCTCCAGCGCTCGGCGGGGAGCCCACCACCGATCGGCTCGTCCTTGCCGGGCGGCTTCGCGCCCTTCTTCGGAGCGGCAGCCGGATCACGCGTGAGGAAGTCGTAGACCTCGCGCGCGCGCATCACCGAGAGGCCGACGTTATCCTTGTACGCACCGCCGTACGCCGCGTTGTCGGTGTGGCCGACGACCTGGTAGTGGCGCTTCACGAGGTCGGCGTCGCCCTTGATGACCTCGGCGACCTTCATCACGACGACCTTGCCGTCGGGCGAGAGCAGCTCCGAGCCCGGGGAGAAGAGGACGTCGCCCGGCATCTCGATGACGATCTGATTGTGACGAACGGTCACCTTCAGGTTGAACTTCTTGAGCTCGTCGAGCTTCTTCTTGAGGGCTTCGAGGCGCTTCTTCGCAGCTTCGAGCGCCTTCGCACGCGCCTCGGCTTCCGCGAGAGCCTTCTCGAGCTTGGCGGCCTTGTCCTTCTCGGAGCCGAACTGCTTCTTCAGGTCTTCGAAGGCAGCGAGGTCCTTCTTGAGCTGGTCGACCTCTTCCTGGGTCTTCTTGACCTCAGCCTGCGTCTTCTTGTGCGCGGCGCGCTCGGCATCGAGATCGGCCTGGAGCTTCTTCTCCTTCGCCAGCTCAGCCTGCCATTCCTCCTCGCTGTGACCGCAGCCGGTCAGCATCGAGCCGGCAAATCCGCCGGTGAGGGCGAGGACGAGGCCGAGGGTCGAGATCCTCCGTGCGTTCATGAGGCGCTTCTCTCCATGTGAGGCAGCCGAGCAATTTCCGGCCTTTTGGGGCTTCGTGGCACCCCCAATCGCGAGGCGGACGGTACTGACTGGGCCACGAAGCGGTCAAGCGGAACGCGCTCGGGCCGGGACGCCGCAACGACGGTCGGAGGACGGGGCCAACTTTTCCACAACAGGCCCTTGACAGGTACCATGCATGACGATACCTATCTGCTCACGTACTGTACCTAGGGAGGTACCCCATGGCTGCGAAGAAAGCTGCATCGAAGAAGTCCGCTGGCGCGAAGAAGACCACCAAGGCGGCGAAGAAGCCGGCCCGTGGGGCGGCTGCCGGCAAGGTTGCCAAGCGCGGAAGCGCGAAGAAGGGCGCCGTCAAAAAGGGCGGAGCCAAGAAGGGCGGCGCCAAGCGCGCTGCTGCGAAGCGCGGCGGCGCCAAGAAGGCCGCCAAGCGCGGCGGCGCCAAGAAGGCCGCTGGCGCAAAGAAGAGCGCCAAGGCGGGTGCACGAGGCAGCGCGAAGCGCGCTCCTCGCCCGTCCACGCGCAAGGCCGCCCCGGCCGCCGCATCCGCGGCGCCGACCCCGATGACCTCGGGTGGCGACGAATCCGAGGAATGACCTCGGGTCACTTCGCGCTCTCGTGATTGCGAGCGCGATGTGTGACGACGCCGTCCGGGTTCGGGCGGCGTTCGTCATTTAAGAGGTCTAGGGTCTAGGGTCTAGGGTTCAGGGCCGAAGACGCGAGAGGCGTTCGCAGTCCGCCCTCGTCCGCTCGCGCGATGCGACCGCCGTTTTTTCGACGGTGGCTGGAGTGGCGACGACGATCGAGGCAGCGATGGCGCGCGCTCTCGCTCTCGCTCTCGGGCCCTAGACCCTAGACCCTAGACCCTAGACTTCTTCAGCGGCCGTCGCCGAGATACAGCCGCAGCGAGTCCGCGGCGGCGCGTCGATCGAACGGCGTCGCCGCGAGCTCTTCGCGTCGTCCGATCGACTCGAAGAGATCCATGAGGAAGCCGTAGAAGGCCTCGGCCTCGCGGGCCGCGTTCACGACGCGCATCGGGTCGAGCATGTCGGTCTCCTCGAGGAGCGACATCGCCGAGATGAACTGATCGACGCGCGGATAGTCGTTGGTCCGGAGGAGCGGGTAGCCCATCGCGCGGAAGTACGCGAGGAACTCCTTCACGAAGCGGAACGACTCGACGCTCGCCCAACGATCGGCCTGTTCGGGCGCCTTCACCGCGGACGCTTTCGCCGCGAAGCCGCGGACGATCTGCGCGAACATCCACACGTCGCGGCGCAGTCGCTCGCCGACGTCGCGCATCGCTGCGAGATCGTCGAACACGAAGTGCGCGTCGAGCTTCGCGCCGAGCGCCTTGCAGACGAACAGGATCGTGCTCTGCAGCGCGGGACGCAGGCCGTCGGTCGCCGCGTGGAGCTTCGTCGCGAGCTCCTGACGCGAGGGGGGCGCTTCGACCGCGGGGAGCTCGCGGTGGAACGCGCGGCGCAGTTCGAGGCGCAGCTTCGCGGAGATCCCTTCGAGAGCGCCCTTGATGCCGAGGAGCCGGTGTCCCTCGGCGAGCATCGTCTCGTAGCGACCGACGACACCGCGCGCGCTGATCGCGAACACCTCGCGCTCGAAGCCGTCCGCGAGGAGCTCGCCCGAACGCACGCGCAGGTAGCTCGTGAGCGCGCGCGCATCCGAGCGGAGCGCGGCGAGGACGACGTACGCGCGCGTCGGGGTCGCCGAGTCGGCGATCGTGTCGATGAGCGACAGGTAGCGGAGCATCCGGAAGAGCGCGAGGATCGCGAGCGCCACCAGACGGTGCGCCTCGTCTCCCGGGACCGACTGGACGAGCGTGAAGACCTCGGGGCTCTTGATGCGATCGAACTCGGGTCGGAACTCGAGCGCCCGGATCGGATTGAAGAACGAGTTCCGCGCGACCTCGCGCTGCAAGAGCGAGAGCGCTGCGTAGAAGGTGCGGAACGAGACGCGGCCCGGCTTGCGGAGCGCGTCGGTCACCTCGAGGAGATGCGCAAAGGCATGCCGCAGCGCTACGAGCGAGTCCTCGGGCGTCTCCTGACTCGAGGTCGCGCGGACGAAGCGCGTCTTCGCCGTGTCCTCGGGGATCACGTGCTCGAGGTAGCGCTGGAAGATGAAGAAGCGCTCTTGCTCGCCGAGCAACGTCCGCGTGAGCACGTTCGCGCGCGCGATGCCGTCGCGCGCGATGTCGAGCGGAATCGCGAAATCCACTGCGACGATCGCTCCACGACGCGGCGGCCCCGGGTGATTTCGCGGGTTCGCGAAGCACGCGAGCCCCTTGAGCAAGACCTCGAGTTCGAAGAGCAGCTCTCCCTTCCGCTCGACAGCGAGCGAGGAGAACCATGCATCGCGCGCGATGGCGTGGTCGCGCCGCATGTCGCGCGACCCCGTCAAAAGCGTGCGGTAGCCCTCGCGTGCGGGCGGCGCGGCCGGATCGTCCGGGCCTGAGGTACGCGTGTCGGGAAGAGCCACCGGCTCCGATTCATAGATCAGCCGCTACCGCGCATCGAGCAGAAGACGGAGCGCACCCCCCTGCCCCCCCTCCGGTAGACTCCGCGCCGCCGCGGCCCCTG
>JBKJQC010000216.1:0-5006 GCA_046593995.1 Polyangiales bacterium | reverse complement strand
GAGCGCGTCTACGACTACATGCTTTGGTTCAACGCGCAGGACGATCCGCCGTTCGAGTGGACCTACCGCCCCAAGTCGTGGCAAAACCATGCCCAGACTTCCGACGCGCGGCACTAGGCCGGTCACGCCGCGTGGCGCTTAGTGTGCGCCCGGCGTGTCTTGCCGCGCGCCGCGACGCCTCTGCGCAAAGCGTACGCTACCGCCGTGCGTATCGTCGCGGTTCCCCAAGCGACGCGAGTCGCGCGATGATTCGGACCGATGGGCGCGCAGAAACGACCAACGTCGCAGAAGACTCGGGGAACGAGTGCCGCGCGGCCACCGAAACCAAAGGCCGACGCGCGAGCGCCTTCTGGTCTGAAACAAGTCGAACCGAGCGTGGCCGGATTGCGCGAACTGTTCGACGTCGTACGGCCTGCCGCAGGGGACGGCCCACCCGGGACGCCGGCGTGCGCGATGATGGACGCCGCGATAGCGGAGTTCCTTGCCGACCCGCCGATCCCGCCCGGTGCCATTGCGCCGATGACGCTCGACGAGGGCGAGCCGTGCCCCGTGTGTGGGGCGGATCCTCCATGCGAGCACTATCCCGATGTCGACGACGGTGAGGACGTCGAACCCGTTGAAGACCTTGCGTCTGACCGTTACCAACGATGGCTTGGCCGACAGTTGGATGGCGTCGCCCATCGGTACTTCGCCGTCGCGCAACGGTTGTCCACGATGCCGATGGCGCCGGAACGGCTGGACGAGGTCCTCTTCAAGGCGCGCGTCCTGGCAGTGCTTGCGAACGCTGCGCAGTGGGCCGGTGACCTCGCGCCATTGCGTGACTTGAACCGTGTCGCGCGCGATCACCTCGAACGCGTTCCCGTCGGAAACGCCCGCGTCGACTTCGACTCGCTTCGCGAAAGCGCACCCCAGCAGGCGGCATTGATGCGCCATGCGGCGCAGCGCCTCAAAGACACGCGAGAGCTCTATTCACCGAACGAGGCGGCGATCGTCTTCGTGCTGACCATCATTCGAAAGCCGCAGCTTCTCGGTGTACGTAGAAAGTTGGGGAATGGTTTTCTGACGAAGCCCTTCGCGCAGCTTGCGGCGCTCGAGGATGCGATTGCGAACGGTCGCGCGAGCGATTTGGATGTGGAGTGGCTCGCACGAGGGCTGTTGAAGGTGCTTGGTTACCCGAAAGTGCGGTCCTTCTTCGACGCCGGTCGCAAGGACGACGACCGGAAGGATGCGCGCGCCGCAGCGCGACCCCGGACCGAGCGGCGCGACTAGCAGCTGCGGACAAATTTTGTTCTGTCCGCACTTCGTCGTCACGAGCGGAGCATCACGTATCCATCATGCATGCTCGTACTCAACGCTCACGACACGCGCCGGGTTTCGGTGACCGCGTGTGTCGAACCCCGCACCGTCCGTCAGTACCTGCGTGGTGAGGCCGTCCGGTCGACCTGCGCGGCACGCATCGTCACCGCGCTCCATGAGCTCGGTCTCGCCCGTCTCGTCGTGGACCTCCCGAACCCCGCCCTCCCCGCGCGGAAGGGACCACACGGAACCCACGTCTTGGACGTCCATCCCTCGCCACGCGCAAGCGACGAGGAGGAGTGATCGATGTCCCACAACGAAAGACCCCCGGGCGCGCCAACGCTCGGAGGTCATGAACTCGAGACGGGCGCCTCGAACGACACGCAGACTACCACCGCGGCGATGGGTGTCGAGAACCGACGCCCGCGGCGGATCGTCATCGAGATCGACGACCTGCAGCGCGCGAAGGCACGGCAGCTCCTCGCGAAGCGCGTCCGCGGAGGTCGGCGATGAACCGGCCCCCCACTCTGGACGAGGTGTTCTCCGCGGTGCTCCGGCGCGCCGTCGTGCAGCTGCGTGAGGACAACGCGGCGACGTACTGCGACGAGCGTACGAGCCCGCTCCCCCGCGGGCTGTACCTGCAGGCGGCAAGGAAGCGCGCGTTCCCGGCTCGGCGCCAGGGAAGGCACGTCGTCGCGAAGCGGAGCGACGTAATCGCCTACTTCGAGAGCCTACCGCTGCTCGTTCCTGATCCTTCCGCTACGACTGCGAATGACGAGCAGTCCTCGCCCGTCATTGAGATGGGCGACCGCTGGGCCAAGGCGATGACCGATCGGAGAGAGCAATGAGCCGTCGAGCAACAGGTTCGGTCGTCGAAGAGAACGGGCAGTTCCTCACCCGCGTGAGCATCGGCAAGCATCGCCCGCGCGTTGCGCTGCCTGCCTGCACCTCGTTCGAGCAGGCCGCTCCGCGCGCGCAGCTCCTCGCCGAGTGCGCGCCGAAGCTGCAGCGTGCCGGCCGTGCGGATCTACTCCCGCAGCTCTTCGAGGAGGTCGGCAACGCCTCGGACGAACAGCTCGCGACGGTGCGCGCGCTCGTCGCCGCGATCCTTCGTGGCGAGACGCCGCTGTCTCGTCCGAAGCTCGCCGACGCCGCGACGACGTTCGATGACATCGCGCAGAAGTGGATCTCTGGCGAGCTCGCGCGCGACCACTGCGACTACGTGCGCGCGAAGCGGAGCGCGGCGAGCGACAAGAGTCGCTACAACAAGTGGATCAAGCCGAAGGTCGGCAACGTGCCCGTGAAGGGGTTCACGACCGAACACGCGGAAGCCGTCATGGCGCAGGCGATCGGTGGCGACTCGTCGCGGCGCCACGTCGTCAACTTCATGCAGCGGTTGCTCGCGATGTGCGTGTACCCGCTGAAGTTGATCGTCGCGAACCCGCTTCCGAAGGGGTTCCGACCGAGACTGAAGAAGAAGCGCGGGAAGACCTTCCTGTACGCGGACGAGGACGCACGACTCCTCGCGTGCACCGCCGTTCCGCTGGCGCACCGAATCCTGTACGGCGTGCTCGCGCGCGAGGGACTGCGCAAGAGCGAAGCGCTCGCGATGACGACGAAGGACCTCGACCTCGAGCACGGCATGATCCATCTCGACAAGAACAAGACCGACGAGCCGCGGATGTGGGACGCACGCCCGGAGGGTGTCCGGGCGTTGCGTTGGTGGATCGAAGGCGGTCTATCTTCGTCGGTGCTGTTCCAGCTCGAAGGCGAGCACCTCGCCCAGACGTTCCGCGAGCATCTCGCGCTCGCGGGCATCGAGCGCGAGCGGCTCTTCAGCGACACCGAGGAGAAGAGCCCCATCGTCCTCCACGACCTGCGCGCCACGTTCGTGACCCTATCGCTCGCCGCTGGGAAATCGGAGGCGTGGATCAGCGCACGGACCGGTCACCGCTCGTCGGAGCAGATCGCCACGTACCGCCGGCAGGCGATGTCGATCAACGAGGTCCGCCTGTACGAGCTCGGCGCGATGGACCGGCTCATCCCGGAGATCGCCGCCGAATCGTCCGCGCGACGCGGTCCAATCGTCCGGGGAGTGGCACGCCACAGTGGATTCGAACCACTGACCTTTGGCTCCGGAGGCCAACGCTCTATCCAGCTGAGCTAGTGGCGCGTGAGGGGACTTCCTACCCCGGGCTCGCCGAGGTGCCAACCCCAGCCCTGCGCTGTCCGGGTACCCTGACGCGGCGGGTCGATCGCCGCGGTGCTTCCGGGGAGGGGCTACGAGCTCTTCTGACGCTCGACCTCTGCGCGGAGGCGGTCCTCCTGCGCGCGGAGCTCGGGGGTGAGCTCGGCGCCGAAGTCCTCGGCCTCGAACACCGGCCGGATCTCGAGCTCGGCCTCCTCGCCCGGCATCGGCTCGGGGCAGCGCCGCGCCCACTCGACGGCCTCCTCCATCGAGCGGACCTGCCAGATCCAGAAGCCGGCGACGAGCTCCTTGGTCTCCGCGAACGGACCATCGACGACGTCGCGCTTGCTACCGGAGATCTCGATGCGCTTCCCTCTCACGCTCGGGTGGAGGCCCTCGCCCGCGAGCATGATGCCCGCTTTGACGAGCTCCTCGTTGTACTTGCCCATCGCGGCGAGCAGCGCCTCGCTCGGCATGATGCCCGCTTCACTGTTCTTCGTTGCCTTGACGATGACCATGACCTTCATCTGCGTCGTCCTTTCGCGGCGGCGCCGACGGCGCCCGTTTTCGTCGTCTCACAGGGTCGACGACCGAGGGTTGGCGAGATCGACACCGCCGAGAATGTTTTTTTTTCCCGTGACGCTCGCCGTCAGCCCGCGAACCCGAAGGAGCGGGCGCTCGTGCGGAGGAGCGCCTCGGTGTCGCGGTCGAAGCGGAACGCGCGGATCAAGGTCTCGACGTCGTAGGACGGGATGCGCTCGCGAATGCGCGCGACGAGCTTCTGCGCCTCGTCGCGTCGCGCGATCAACGCTTGCGTCGACGCCGCAATGGCGAGGATGTGCGCGTGCGCGTTCGGGCGCGCGATGGCCTTGAGCGCCCAATCGGCGGCCTCCTCGTGCTCGCCGAGCCGCACATGCGCGAGCGCGCGGCTGCAGAGCATGCCGAACTGCAGCGGGTCGAACGGGCTCAGCGCACGCGACGTGTTCGAGGCCTCGATCGCCGCGCGCGCGTCGCCGGACTGCGCCTCGACGAAACCGAGCGTGTAGTGGCCGAGCGCGAAGTTGGGGCTCAGCTCGATGCTCCGTTCGAGCTCGGAGACCGAGGAGTCCTTTTCGCCGCGGAGCCAGAGCGCGCGACCCATCGCCCAGTGCGCGGCGGGATCGCGATCGTCACTCGCGAGGCTCTCCGCGGCGGTGGCGAAGGCGAGATCGAGCTGGCGCTGACGATCGGGGGTCAGCTCGAGGAACACGTTCTGGAAGTGGGTGAACGAGAGGCCGGCGTGGGCGCGTGCGAACGTCGGATCGAGCGCGAGCGCCGCGGTGAAGAAGCGCTCGGCCTCGCGGTTGTCCTGGGCGTTGAAGCGGTACATGTGCCAGAGCCCGCGGTGATACGCCTCCCACGCGTCGAGGGAGCTCGGCGGCTTCAGGATCGCGCGCTGGCACTCGGCGGTCTCGATCTCCTCTGCGATCGCCGCGACGATCCGGTTCACGATCGCGTCGAGCACGCCGAACGCGGCATCGCC
>JBKJQC010001001.1:0-3390 GCA_046593995.1 Polyangiales bacterium | reverse complement strand
GGTCAGCGTCCTCGTGAACTCCGAGATCGACGGCGAGAGCCTGTCGGAGATGGAGCTCGACTCGTTCTTCCTGCTCCTCGCGGTCGCGGGTAACGAGACGACGCGCAATCTCATCTCGGGCGGGATGCTCGCGCTGTTCGAGCACCCCGAGCAGCGCGCGCGCCTGCTTGCCGACCCGACGCTCATCCCGTCGGCGGTCGAGGAGATGCTCCGCTGGGTCACGCCCGTCATGTACTTCCGTCGCACGGCGACGAAGGACACGGAGATTCGCGGCAAGAAGATCAAGGAGGGCGACAAGGTCGCGATGTACTACTCGTCCGCCAACCGCGACGAGGACGTCTTCGCGAATTCCGGCAGCTTCGACGTCGGCCGCACGCCGAACGAGCACCTCGCGTTCGGCACCGGCGAGCACTTCTGCCTCGGAGCGAGCCTCGCGCGCCTCGAGATCCGCGTGCTCTTCGAGGAGCTCGCGAAGCGCCTCCCCGACATCGAGCTCGCGGGCAACGTGCGTCGCCTGCGCTCGAACTTCATCAACGGGTGGAAAGAGATCCCCGTGAAGTTCACGCCAGAGAAGCGCTGAGCCTCGCGGACGCGCGGACATGAACTGGAACGTGTTCCAGAGCGCGCAGGCGCTCGCAAAGGAGACCGCACGATGAGCCGCCTCACCACCTACCCGAAGGGCTGGTTCGCCGTCGCCTTCTCACACGAGATCGGCCCCTCTGGCGTGAGGCCCCTGAAGTACTTCGGCCGCGATCTCGTCGCCTTCCGCGGCGAGGACGGCGCGGTCCGCGTGCTCGACGCGCACTGCCCGCACCTCGGCGCGCACTTCGGCTACGGCGGCAAGGTCTGCGAGAACACGATCCAGTGTCCGTTCCACGCGTGGCGCTTCAGTGGCGACGACGGCAAGTGCGTCGCGGTCCCCTACGCGAAGCGCGTCCCTCCGGGCGCGAAGGTGAACGCGTGGACGGTGAAGGAGATCAACGGCTTCGTGATGATGTGGCACGACGAGGCGTCACCAGGATCGCAGCCGTCCTTCGATGTGCCGCTCATCCCCGAATACGGCTCGCCGGCTTGGCTCCCGTGGAGCTGTCACAGCTACGAGATCAAGACGCAGCCGCGCGAGGTCGTCGAGAACCTCGCGGACAAGGCGCACTTTCCCTCCGTGCACCGCACCGAGATCGACGACTTCTCCTTCGAGGTCGACGGCGTGCGCGCGACGCAGCGGGTGAAGGGTCGCGCGCTCCTCGACGGCGGCATGGTCGATCCGTTCGCCTCGTCGACGACCTACCACGGCCCCGGCTACCTGCTGATGCGGATGGACGGCCAGCTCTCGAACTACATGCTCTTCGCGCACACGCCGATCGACGAAGAGCGCCTCGAGCTGCGCATGGCGGTGATGCTCAAGATCATCGGCAACCGCGAGAAGACCGAGCTGTACACCGGCGGGTACATGACGAACCTGAAGAAGGGGTTCGAGGACGACATCGCAATCTGGGAGCACAAGGTCTTCCGCGAGCGCCCGACGCTGTGCGACGGCGACGGACCGATCGGGAAGCTGCGCACCTGGTATCGGCAGTTCTTCGAGGCGCGCTCTCCCGATGGGGCGGGCGAGCCCACGCGAGAAGCTGCGGCGGAGTGAAGGAGGGGACCATGACGACGACCAACCAGAATCCGACGCTGTCTTCACACCGGGGAGAGCTCATCGAGCGTGCACGCGCGATGCTCCCCACGCTCCGCGAGCGTCAGGCCAAAGGCGACGAGCTCCGTCGCATCCCCGACGAGACCATCGCCGACTTCAAGGCGGCCCGCTTCTTCGACATGCTCAAGCCGTCGCGCTTCGGCGGGCTCGAGGTCGATCCGAAGACCTTCTTCGACGTGCAGACCACGATCGCGACCGCGTGCCCGTCGAGCGCCTGGGTGCTCGGCGTCGTCGCCGTCCACGCCTGGCAGCTCGCGCTCTTCGCGGGCGAAGCGCAGGACGAGGTGTGGGGTCCTTCTTCAGGTGGGAACCGAGACGCGCTGATCTCGTCTTCGTACGCGCCGACCGGGAAGGTCACGCGCGTCGAGGGTGGGTTCAAGATCAGCGGACGCTGGTCCTTCTCGAGCGGCTGCGATCACTGCCAGTGGGTGTTCCTCGGCGGCATGGCCCCCTCGGAGACGGAGGGGAAGCCACCGGAGATGCGCACCTTCCTCCTCCCGCGGAAGGACTACCGCATCGACGACAACTGGCACACGGCCGGCCTCAAGGCGACGGGGTCGAAGGACATCGTGGTCGGTTCTCAGGAGGGCGACGTGTTCGTGCCGGAGCACCGCACGCATCGGCTGATCGACGGCTTCAAGTGCAAGAGCCCGGGCAACGAGCTCAACCCGTCGCCCCTCTTCAAGCTCCCCTTCGGCCAGATCTTCGTCCGCTCGGTGTCGACCTCGGCCATCGGCATGGCGACCGGCGCGCTGCAGATCTTCCGCGAGACCGCCGCGAAGCGCGTCGCCGCCGGTGACGGCTCGAAGGTCGCGGACGAGCAGGCGACGCAGCACGTGTGCGCGCGCGCTTCGTCGGTCGTCGACGAGGTCCGCCTGGTCATGCACCGCAACTTCGACGAGATGATGGCGCTCGCGCGCGACGGGCAGGAGATCCCGCTCGAGCGACGCGTGCAGTTCCGCTACGACTCGTCGGTCGCGGTCGCGAAGTGCGTCGAGGTGATCGACGAGATGTTCACCGCGAGCGGCGGCCGGGCGATCTTCCTCGGCGCGCCGATCCTCCGCTTCTTCCTCGATGCGCACGCCGCGCGCGCGCACTACGCGAACAACCCCGACAAGCCGAGCCGCAACTTCGGGAGCGTCGCGCTCGGCCTGAAGAACGCGGACTGGTTCCTGTGATCTCCCAGCTCGGATACCTCGCGTTCGAGGTCTCGGACCTCGCCGCCTGGGAGCGCTTCGGCACGAACGTGCTCGGCCTCGAGGTGAGCGATCGCCGCCCTCTCGAGTCCGGGGGTGACGGCGCGTTCGCGCTCCGCATGGACGCGCGCAAAGGGCGCATCTTCGTCGAGCCGGGCGCCGCGGACGATCTCGCGGTCGTCGGCTGGGAAGCGCGCGATCTCGACGCGCTGGCGAAGCTGCTGCGCGACAAGGGCATCGACGTCACCGAAGGCTCGCCCGCGCAGTGCGCCGCGCGCTTCGTCGCGCGGATGATCCGCTTCCGTGATCCGGCCGGCGTTCCGTGCGAAGCTTTCGTCGGCGCGGCGACGGTGGAGACGCCGTTCGCCTCGAAGGTGGTGCGCTCCGGGTTCGTCGCCGACGACTTCGGCTGCGGCCACCTCGTGGTCAACGCGAAGGACCCCGAGGCGAGCAAGGCCTTCTACACCGAGCTCCTCGGCCTGAAGCTGAGCGACC